>JBGTEN010000238.1:0-5449 GCA_041747755.1 Arenibacter sp.
ATGGACATAGTTTTTTCCATTATAGTACCTGTTTATAACAGGCCGGATGAGATTCAGGAATTGTTGGAAAGTTTCCTGCTACAGACTTATCAGCAATTTTATGAAATTGTCATTGTAGAAGATGGCTCAACATATAGTGCAGAGGCAGTCGTGTTATCATTTTCAGACAGGTTAACAATTTCTTATTTAAAAAAGGAAAATTCAGGCCCGGGCGATTCCAGAAACTATGGAATGAAGCACGCAAAGGGCAGCTATTTTATCATTTTAGATTCTGATTGCATTCTACCTCCAAACTATTTAGCTACCGTAGCTTTATCCTTGCAGGAAGATTATGTAGATTGTTTTGGCGGTCCCGATACTGCTCATCCTTCTTTTACCGTCGTACAAAAAGCGATAAATTTTGCAATGACCTCCTTTTTAACCACAGGTGGCATACGAGGCAAAAAATCATCTGTAACTAAATTTCAACCCAGAAGTTTTAATATGGGGATTTCCAAAAATGCATTTTTAAAAACCGGAGGATTTGGCAATATTCATCCCGGCGAAGACCCGGATTTGACCATGCGAATATGGCAGGCAGGATACGCTACAAAGTTACTTTCAAATGCTGCGGTATATCATAAACGCCGTATTAACTGGAGTAAGTTTTTTACTCAGGTAAATAAATTTGGTATGGTACGCCCTATCTTAAATAAATGGCATCCCGGAAGTGGAAAAATAACGTATTGGTTTCCAACCGTATTTAGTTTGGGCTTTATTTTAGCCATTGTACTTTTGGTATGGGATAAACCTTTTTTCATTTGGATCTATTGCAGCTACTTTATTTTAGTTCTTTTGGTTTCATTTATAAAGAACAAGAATTTTAAAGTCGGGCTGTATTCTGTTTTTGCAGTGTGTATTCAGTTTTTAGGTTACGGTTATGGTTTTTTAAAATCGACAATAAAAATTAATTGGAGTAAAAAATCACCTCAAGAGTTATTCCCAAAATTATTTTTTAAACCTCAATCAATAGTGTGATTAGTAAAATTAAAAACGGTTCTTCCAAAAGGAAATTGAAAATTTTTCTGCTGCTCTTAACATGCGCTACACTTGCATTGTTTATTAGTAAGTTATCGGAATCCTATAGCACTACGCTAACATTTAAACTAGTGTTTGTAAATATTCCTAAAGACCTGTTACTTTTAAGTGCATCAAAAAATACCGCTTCGATTAAATTGGAAGGAAACGGTTTTTTATTTCTTCGATCTAACTTTAAAAGGAAACAGCTTACGGTAGATCTGGGTGAGATTAAAAAAGTGGAAAACAGCTATCTATTAACAGCGTCTGATTTCAAAAAACAAGTAGAAGAGCAATTACAAAAACCCGCAGTTCTTCTGGAAATGGATAGTGATCCTCTCTATTTCACAGTGGATAGCATTTATTCCAAAAAGGTGTCTGTGATTCCAAGGATAGATATTACTATGGCACAAAATTTTCTTTTGGATGGAAAGCTGAAAGTAGAACCAAAAGACATTATAGTTACCGGACCAAAAAACGAGATAGATACGCTGAATCATATATACACCGAAACCAAAAACTTTTCAAATTTATCGGACAACTTCCAATCGAGACTGGCTCTTAGAAATCCGACCCATCTTAAAAACACCAGTTTTTCTGGAGATTTTATACTTTTATCAGGGAGGGTGTCCAAATTCTCAGAAGTGCTTATAAAAATACCCGTAGAGGTCGTTAATGTTCCTAAGGGTATGGAAATACGGACCTTTCCAGAGGAGGTTTCCATTTTGTGCAAGGCTAAACTAGAGCACCTTAAAGATTTAAGCAGGTCAGATTTTAGGCTAATAGCAGATTATACTACTGCCAGCAACCAATCTGAAATAGGGCTCTTGTTAGAATTGGTTAAAAGACCTGATTCCTTAATCAATGCAACTTTAATGGAAAATGAAGTAGAGTACATTTTAAAACGAAATTGATGATTGTTGGCTTAACAGGTGGCATTGGTAGCGGAAAAACAACAGTAGCAAAACTGTTTGCTGATCTTGGTGTTCCGGTTTATAATTCAGATATAGAAGCAAAAAAATTGATGCAGAAGTCAATCGCTATTCGAAAAAAAATCACCCAGCTTTTTGGCGAAGAATCGTATCATCAGGAAAATCTGAATACCCAATTTATTGCGCAAAAAGTATTTGGAGATAAGGAAGCTCTTAAAAAGTTAAATGGCATTGTTCATCCTGCCGTTCGTCGCCATTTTTCCAATTGGGCTAAAAGGCAAAAATACAACTATGTAATTCAGGAAAGTGCACTCATTTTTGAGAGTGGTATTCAGGAGAAATATGATAAAATTATTCTTGTAGTAGCACCTGTGGAAATTAGAATAAACAGACTTCAGGAGCGAGACAACACCACCAGAAAACAACTGCTGCAGCGAATAGAAAATCAATTGCCGGATGCAGAAAAAAAAGGTCTTGCAGATTTTATTATAGAAAATATTGAAATAGAAAAGACAAAGTTAAAAGTTTCTAAAATTCATACCCAACTGTTAGCATTTACAAAGGCTCCTAAGTAACACTGTATTTTTGTTAAGGTTAGGTTAAACCTGCAATCCGCTAAATGTTAAATTTCTAATTTTAACAAAAATATGAATAAGAGGTTATTTGTCCTTCTAGTCGTTTTAATGAGCCTTTCCCTCATTGGGATTATCTTCGTTCAAGGATATTGGATAAAAAAATCGGTTGAAGATAAAGAAGAACAATTTTCTAATACTGTTAACCAAATTCTAAACACAGTCTCTGAGAAGATTGAGAACAGGGAGATAAGAGATTATGTAGATGGCTATCTAAAATTAAAAGATAGCATTGGCGAGCCAAAAAGTTCTCATTTTAGAAATTTTTTCTTTTTGGATAGGGATATAAATTCCAACGAAATACTCCTTTATTCTCATGGTATTTTGGAAGAGGACTATAACATGGCCTCTACGTTCTTTGATAATGGTATAAGCACAGATTCAACCTTAGTAAAAGGTTTTACAAGCCGACGAACCACCACAATTTTTAAAGAAGACTATGGTTTAGATGGAAAACAGTACAGATTAAACCCCGTTCAGAAATTAGAGAAAATAGGAGGTCTCTCGTCTATAGACAAAGCCGTTTTTGATGATGTTTTTAGAGAGAATGCTAAAACGGTATCTATTCACAAAAGGGTATCTAGACAAGAGATAGAATTACTTCTAGACAACGAATTAAAAAACCGGGGAATTAACATTGGTTTTGAATATGGAATATATAGTAGAGGTTTGCCCACTAAAGTTAAATCTCCCAAGTTTAAGTTTGCAAAATCAATGCTGTACAAGGCACCGATTTTTAAAGACAGTGAAGGAAACAGCAATTTTTCATTATTAATTTCTTTTC
The DNA here is from genome assembly GCA_041747755.1 of Arenibacter sp. Classification (GTDB taxonomy): domain Bacteria; phylum Bacteroidota; class Bacteroidia; order Flavobacteriales; family Flavobacteriaceae; genus Aurantibrevibacter. The sequence continues at coordinate 3,405 of JBGTEN010000238.1, forward strand.
CGGAGAAGAAAAAGTTTTTGTTAAAATCGATTATGGGAATGGCAATATTATCCCTATTGTTTACCCTAATTATACTAGTTGCCTATGCAGGTGCTATTTACCAATTAATTCGGCAAAAGCAGATTTCTGAAATAAAATCGGATTTCATTAATAATATGACTCATGAGTTTAAAACGCCAATTGCAACCATAAACCTCGCTATTGAAGCTATAAGAAATCCAAAAATAATTGATGATAAGGAAAAAGTACTTCGCTACTTGCAAATGATAAAAGATGAAAACAAAAGAATGCATGCGCAGGTAGAGAACGTTTTGAGAATATCTAAATTGGAAAAAAATCAGTTAGATATCAGCAAGGACAGGGTTAATGCGCATGATATTATAAAAGATGCCATAGCTCATGTGGAGCTAATAGTAGCAGACAGTGGGGGGTATATTCATACTCATCTGCATGCGGAAAGAGCCGATGTTTTAGCAAGTGATATGCATTTTACAAATGTGATTGTAAATATTTTGGACAATGCAATTAAATATTCTCCAAATGCACCGAAAATTGATGTTTATACAGAGCTTGTCAAAAATTATATTGTTATAAAAATAAAAGATCAAGGAGCGGGAATGAGCAAGGCCGTGTTAAAACGGGTATTTGAGCAATTCTACAGAGAGCACACTGGAGATGTTCACAACGTTAAAGGACATGGTCTTGGATTGGCTTACGTAAAAAAAATAATAGAAGATCATCAAGGTGATGTCTATGCGGAGAGTGAAAAAGGTAAAGGAAGCACTTTCTATATAAAACTGCCTTTAATATAATTAATATGGAAACAGTAAATAAAAAAATTCTTTTAGTTGAAGATGACCCCAATTTTGGAATAGTGCTTAAAGACTATTTAGGGATGAATGACTTTGATGTTACCCTGGCAAAAAATGGCATGGAGGGCTTCGAAAAATTCAAAAAAGATAATTTTGATGTTTGTATTCTGGATGTCATGATGCCTTACAAAGATGGCTTTACTCTTGCAAAAGAAATTCGGGAGAAAAATGAAAATGTACCCATTGTTTTCCTGACGGCAAAGACCATGAAGGAAGATATTTTAAAAGGCTACAAGGCGGGTGCAGATGACTATTTAAACAAACCTTTTGACTCCGAAGTGCTATTAATGAAATTAAGGGCTATTATTCAAAGAAAGGCCTCTAATACCTTAGCTGACAGCAAACAATTTGAATTCACTATTGGTGGCTTTCATTTAAATTCTAAACTAAGATTCTTGAAATACAAGGATGAAGCTGCGATAAAATTATCTCCAAAGGAAAATGAATTATTGCGTTTATTGGCTTTGCATGAAAATGATTTAATGCCACGGGAATTAGCGTTAACTAAAATATGGAGAGATGATAATTACTTCACCTCCAGAAGTATGGACGTATATATTGCCAAATTACGGAAGTATCTAAAAAGAGATGAGACGGTAGAAATTTTAAATATCCACGGGGAGGGCTTCAGATTGGTTATAAAATCGGAATAATAAACTTTCTAAAACTAAACAAAAGCCATTCAAATTATTATTTGAGTGGCTTTTGTAGTTGAGTCTTATAGGTTTTTATAATTGTGGAAACTATTGCTTCCGGTGTGTTTTTAATAGAAACACAAATGGCATCACTTGGCTCTTCTAAAATTTCCAGCTGGGATCGTAATAAGGTTGGTGGCATATAATGTCCTTTCCGCCCCGCTAAAAAAGCTGAAATTTCTTCGAAAGTACCCTTTAAATAAACCCAGACTACTTTGTTACCAAGATCTGCAGCTAATATTTCTCTGTATTTTACCTTAAGAGAGGAACAAGCAATTATTGCTCCATGCCTTTTATTCGCTATTGCCAACTGGTTTAAAGTCTCTAACCAACCCAAACGGTCCTCATCATTTAAGGGAACTCCTGAAGCCATTTTTTGGACATTGGCAGTGGAATGGTAATCATCGCCATCAAAAAAAGGAATCGCCAATTCTTTTGATAATAGTTTCCCTATGGTACTTTTTCCACTTCCGGAAAC
>JBGTEN010000239.1:0-42732 GCA_041747755.1 Arenibacter sp.
TCACCGTCATCCCGCATTACGCCTCCTTGTGCGTCCCACATTCCGATGGTTGTTCCGGCAGAATGCCCATAAGAACCAAGTGGATGCGTATAAATGGAAGGGCGTAATCCTACAGCTTTTGCTTGCTGTAAGGCAGTAGACAATATTTCGTTCCCTGTTCTTCCTTTAATCATGTTTGAGGTCAAAAAGTCTTGAACTTTATTTCCATCTTTTAACCCATTAATCAAAAAATCAGGAGCTGCTTTTTCTTCCGGTTTTAAAACATAGGCCAATTCCTGACAGTCTGTATTTAATCTGAGGTAAGTAATTCCAAAATCACAATGCAGTAAATCTCCTGGCAAAATAACGGTATCGTCAGGTCTTCCTGAAAAAGAATACAGATGACCAACAAGTGCTTCGCTTGTTCTTTGTACATCTACGGTAGGATGAAACCAGGTTTCTAAACCCAAATCAGTAACTTTCTGACGCATCCACCATTCCACCTCTGTGGTAGTTGTGATTCCCGGAGTAATTACCTTTTCTGAAAATGCTTCGGCTATAATATCATGGGTAATATCTACTAACTGATTGTATATAACCATTTCGCGCTCTGTTCTTGTTTCTATCCACCGTACTGCTAATTGCTCTGCTGAAACCACCTTTGAATGAGACTTTTTGGGTAAATAGGTCATAAATTCATCATAATCTGTTTTATCCAAACCATCTGCAATATTGTGATCTTTTGAGAAATTGAGACCTATTTTAACTGGATTCCGTTCTGTTATAAGTTGAATTAATCGTTTCCATTGGTCCGGTTCTTTTTCCGGATCCCATGAAGAAACTATACTTTTCCCAACATTATATCGGGCTACGGCCAATTTTTCTATATTATTTTTGGATTTATCTCTATAAAAAAGCAAAATAGTTCTTCTTCGTGCATTGAGCCAGGTTGCTGGTAACATGGTCTTTAGTACAGGATCCTCGTTATATTCTCTGGAAATGACAATCCACATATCAATCCCGGAGGTATCCATTAATTGTGGTAATAGGTTATTAAAGCGATCTTCCAGTAACTCATCTATTACTCTGGCTCTTTCTTTTTCCGATAAAATTTGCTGGGAATGTACACTGGACAGTAGTAGCATCGTAAAAAATATTGTTGTAGTTTTTAAATAATTCTTTGACGATGTTATTGATGTAAAAGAGCTCAATTTCATTTTTTATAGTTTAGTTCGATTTAATTTTCAGGTTATCCAAAGTTTCTTTTCTTTGAATCTTTCCATTTTTTGTAAAAGAAAACTCGGGGACGAAATAAATTTCTTTCGGAATTTCATATTTCTTCAAAATGTCATTTTCTTTTAAAGATGCAATTAGAAGTTTATTTTCTTTTCCTTCGATAACAAGAATTAATTTTTCACCTAGAACGGCATCTTCAACACTTGTCACAAAAAAATTGTCCTCAATTACGCCAGCTAACTTTTCCTCTATTTTCTCAGGATATAATTTAATACTACCTGAATTAATCACATTATCAAATCTACCCAACCATTGAAACCGGGTATTTGAGATAAGATTTACCACATCATTTGTTATTACCGGAGTGGAGCAAATCTTAGGAGCATCAATAATTAAGCAACTGCGTTCATCAACTGACAATTTGATGTCCGGAAGAGCTTCAAAAAAAGAGCCTTCAAATTTAAATTCAATTTTTCTTACCGCTATATGGGTAATAGTTTCTGTCATACCATAGGTTTCAAAGATGGATGTTTGTGTATTGAAAACCTCTTTTTGCAATTTTACAGGAAATGGGGCACCTCCCACTATTAGTGTTTTAACTAGACTAAGTTTGTTTATTGAGTTTTGTAGTTGTAACGGAATCATAGCCACAAAATCATATAACTTGTTTACTTCCAACATGGGTTTGGAAGTTGGTTCCACATAATCTAATTCCAGGCCTAAAAGCATTGCTCGGATGAGCATCATTTTACCCGCTATAAATGTTGTTGGTAAACAATGCAATGCTTTATCACCGGGTTTCAGATTAAAAAAGCTTCCAGTAGCAAGAGCAGAATTAACCATGTGCCTCTTTTTAAGTTCAATTGTTTTAGGGGTTCCTGAAGAACCTGAGGTAAACGCTTTCACTGAATCTTTAGCACTTAACCAATCAAGTAAAAATTCACCAATAGTCTTCTCATAATCCACTCCTTCCTTAATTAGACAATAACCAACTTCCAACAAATTCTCTTTAGAAAAAGAAATGCCATTCAATTTAAAATTAGGATGAATTCCGGTTATGGCCGACTCCATAGACTAATCCTTTTATGTTTAACTGTTTTGTAACGACTCTTCTTTCAGCTTAAATTCTTCCTTCTTTGCTATTTTTCCAACAAGGCGGTCTTGCCAGTTACTCCATCTGTATTTGCGTGAAAAAATAAGTAATAGGATAGGATAAATTATTAAGACAGGTACGAATACGTCCCAACCAAGTTCCGGACTAGAAACATCTCTGTATATTGAATTGGTTTGAAAGGCTGTCCAGTCTGCTGTTACTAAAAGTGCTGAAATGAGGTTATTTGCGGCATGGAAACCAAGAGCCAGTTCTAGGCCTTCGTCCATTAATGTAATAATACCCAAGAAAAACCCTGTTCCAATATAATACACCATAATGCCATAACCTAATTTCCCAACCTCAGGGTTTCCAAGATGCATTAAGCCAAATAAAACAGAGGTTATTACTAAGGGGACCCATCTGTTTTTGGCAATAAGTCCTATTCCCTGCATCATGTAGCCTCGGAACATATATTCTTCAAAACTGGTCTGTAACGGAATTAAGAGCACCCCAATAACAACCAGAATAAGAAAGGGTTTTAGTTTAAAATTGAAAACGTAATCATCGGGCGATAAAAGCAATCCCAGTACGGTAAGCGCTATTGTTATTGCGCCCCATAGCATAAAGGCAAATAGTATTCGTCTCCAATCAATTTTCTTCCTAGAGGTGGTTAAAGACCGAATGGATTGAGAGTGCACTAAGATTACCCAACCCAAAACCACAAAGAGACCAATTGCCAATGGTAATAGTAGTATTATTAAAACAATATTGGCTCCAAGTCTGCTTATTAAATCTTGCATCATCACATCAACACTAACCGGGGAATAAAGAGTATAAATATAATTAGATATCATAAAACCAATAAATCCAATTGGTAGTATCAAATATATCCACGCAGGAGTATTGCTCTTGTAGCTTTGTTCTATATACATAAATCTTTTATTAGGTTACTTTTCCAGTTTTTATTTCTTTTATAAAACAGTTTTCCATTTTTCACTTTCAGAGGGCTATCAAAATTATTGGTATATAAGCCGCCTGTACCCAACCCTTGTGGTAACGCATTATTAAGCGTATACGTCCATTGTGCTATGGCATTCAGCCCAATATTACTTTCCAAAGCACTGGTAATCCACCAGGATATCTGCATTTCTTTTGCCAAAGATATCCATTCTTCACAACCTTTAAAACCACCTAATAAACTTGGCTTTAAAATTAAATACTGCGGTTTTATAGTCTGCAGTAATTTCTTCTTTTCTATTAGATCATAAACACCTATAAGTTCTTCATCTAAAGCTATTGGAATGGGGGTTTTTTGGCATAAATCAGCCATTTCCCCCCACCTACCCTGCTTAATGGGCTGCTCAATGGAATGGATGTGAAAGTCTGCTAAAATCCTTAATTTCTCTAAAGCTTCGTTAGACTGAAAGGCACCATTTGCATCGACACGTAGCTCAACCTGGTCTTTGTTGTATTCTTTTCGGATTGCTGCAATTAATTCGATTTCTTTTTTAAAAGCAATAGCACCAATTTTTAATTTAAGACAATTGAAGCCTTCCTCTAATTTTTGTTCTATTTGTTCCATCATGAATCCTTCATCTCCCATCCAAACCAAACCGTTTATAGAAATACTTTGTTTACCTTCTACAAAAGCGGATGGAAATAGATCAAAAGAGGTTTCGGACTTAACAGATAGCAGTGCCTGTTCTATACCAAATTGAATACTGGGATAGGGTTTCAATTCTGCCCATGGCAAATTTTCTAAATTATTTATACGCTGACAAACCCATTTTAATTTGGCTTCATAGTCAGGCACATCATCACTACTGAGGCCACGAAATAATCCGCACTCCCCTATCCCCATTTTCTCCTTGTCTTCTAAAATTAAAAACCAGGTCTCTTTTTGGTGCAAGATACCACGTGAAGTTCCACTGGGACGCTTGAAGTTTAAAACATACTTTTTATAACTAGCCCTCATATTCTAAAATCAAATTTAACCATATTTTATGTCTGTAAACCTAAGGGTGAACAATTAAGGGATAGGTATTAAGGGGCATTTAGTGCTAATTATTGTGAGTTTATAAACAGAATACTTAAACGTTCCAGCCTACTAGTGTCCTATAAAACGTCAATAGTTTGCCCAATTTCTAAAAGATATAAGGTTTTACCTGCGGATTCAAAAGTCTTTTTTGCTTTGGCGTGATCAATTTCAATATAACCAAATGTATCAAAATGATACCCCAAAACACGGTTGCATTCCACAAAATCGCTAGCGATTACTGCATCTTCCATTCCCATTGTAAAATTGTCCCCTATGGGTAAAATAGCTAAATTAAGTTTGGTGGTCATCGGAATAAGTTTCATATCCATGTGCAAGGCAGTATCTCCTGCAATATAAATCTCTTTTTCGTCAGCAGAAAGAATAAAACCTCCCGGTTGACCGCCGTATGAACCATCAGGAAAAGAGGAAGTATGAATAGCATTTACATATTTTACTTTTCCGAAGTCAAATTTCCACGAACCACCAAAATTCATAGTGTGGGCTTGTAATCCTTTATTTTGGTAATGCGTAGCAATTTCATAATTGCTGATGATGGTGGCGTTAGTGTTCTTAGCTATTTCCTCAACATCTAGTGTATGGTCTTGGTGGGCATGAGTAACAAGAATGAAATCGGGTTTCAAAGTCTTAATATCAACCTTATCGTTCGCTTTTGAATTTCCCGAAATAAAGGGATCTACCAGTAAGGTATGTGTAGAGGTTTCAATTAATAATGTTGAGTGACCCAAAAAGGTAATTTTCATAACGTAATCTGTTTTTGTTCAAATTTATTTAAAATTGAACCAAAAACGAACACCTTCTGAGGATTTATCAATATTTAACGTGGATTGCAGTTGGTTTACTAATCTATTCATCAATCGAATTCCCATGGAAGCGTTTGCTCTTTCATCGGTATCCTCGGGCAAACCGACACCATTATCGGTATATTCAAAAAAACCTTGTTCTGCATTTTTTCTAATATGGATGTAGATTTTTCCATTTTCATCATCCTCGGGAAAGGCATATTTAAAGGAATTTGAAACCAATTCATTAAGCACCAAACCAAAAGGAATAGCCCTGTCAATATCCAGCTCTACCCCTTCTGCATCTATGGTAATGTTAATGTTATGTCCTCCTTTTTTATAAACAGACTGAATGCTATTAATTAAACTTTCTATATAGCCCTGCATCTCTATAACAGATAGATCATCGTTCTGATATAATTTCTGGTGAATAAGGGCCATTGCTTTAACTCTACTTTTTCCTTCTTCTAAGGCTTCAATAGCAGCTTTACTTTTGGTGTTTTTTGTCTGAAGACTAAGTAGGCTAGACACCATTTGTAGATTATTTTTTACGCGATGATGAATTTCTTTTAGTAGGGAATCTTTTTCTACCAAAGAATTTTCAATAATGTGTTTTTGCTCTGCAATTAAACGCTGTGTTTTTATACTTCTTAAATAGGCATAAAACATTCCTGCAAAACCTAAAAGCGTGAACACCAAAGAAATAAATACAAAGTTTATACGTTCGTCCTTTGCCTGCATGTCTTTTCTAGACCGTTCCAATGCTTCCTTTTGCTCATCAATCATGGACCGGGTGTTAGCTAAATCCTGACCAAAAACAGCAGCTAATTGTTGCTTTTTTAGGGATGATTCACTATTGTTTAAAGAATCTTGAATGGCTGCATTGCGTTTCAGATAAATTAAGGCATTTTTAGGATCATTGGTCTTATCATAATATGTCGCAAGCAATCTGTTTTTTTTGAGGATATTATCTATTTTAATGCTGGGATTAGTTGAATTTAGGTATTTTTCAACCATTTCGTAGTTTTCGAGTTGCAGATAACAATCGGCCAGTTCCAGTTTAAACTCTACCGACTCTGTAGAAAATTTCCCTGTATTGTATTCATTTATGGTCGCAATTCCGGAATCTAAATAAGGTATTGCCTCTTCAAATTGTTTTAACTGCAAATAGCATCTACCAATATTACCTTCAATAATTCCACGGAGATAATTTCCATTAATGATCTCACTTTCTGTCTTTACATTAGCAATATTGTTGAGGAAAACATCAATATACCCCTTTGCTTCCTTATATTTAGTTAAGGCCACGGATGTTGATTTATCCAGTCTTAAATAATTACCAATATTATTATGATACTGAGCCAACCCATAGAAGTCATCGTCTTTAATTGCCTTTTTGGTTTCCATGATATAATCTTCCATTGCTTTTCTATGAAGCCCTAAGCTGGAGTATATGTCGTAAAATGCAATATTACTGGTTATGCCTAAATCTTTTTTTTCCTTTCGTATTTCCAGTTCTTTATCAAATAGTTGTAGTTGCGCATAATTGTAATCCATAAGGTTTAACAAGACTTTTTTAATCTCAAAGCCCAACTTTTGTTTTTCCTTATACAATCCAATAGCAATAGCTAAGCTTTTGTCATAATCTCCCAAGTCGTAATAAATCTGAGCTTGCATGATTTGGTAGTATTGCACTGCGACCGTATCTTCAACTTTTTGAGCGTTCCCTAAATAGACGGTAATATTATCTAACCAATCATATGCTGAATTTTCTGTATAACGATTGGGAGCCTTAAAAAAGAAATCGAATCGTTCCTCGGATTTTGAAATGCTTTTAAACTGCTGTAAGAAATCTTCTTCCATGTTCGTCTCTTGTGCCAATAAAGCAGTAAGAGAAAATAGGACTTGAAAAAGGACGAAGGATATTTTCAAAAGCTTTTTTTTCATAATAAAATAAGAAATTTTATTTCTTATTATTTTTGTACAAGGTATTCAAAATCAATAGTGTCACGGCGAACAGTAAAATTCTGTCTCACAATTATTCAAACTTACTTCTTTATGGTGGGTTGATTAATTTTTTGTTGTAAAGCTAAATAAATATGTTGTGAGCTCCATTGCATAATGGATTAGTTCTTTATGCCCTATTTCAGACTTATTTCTATTACGGAACAAGCCAGTTAAATAGTTGTAAGTGCTTAACATGGATGTCTTAGTGTATCAAAATAGGCTATCCATAAAAAACGAACAGCCTATTCAAAATAACACTTAAGTAATATAGTAAGATTTGGGGTGTATTTTACTATCTAACAAATGTATTATTTAGGCATGGAGAATTTAGAATAATGTTGTGTAACCGCACTATTATGTTGTGAAAAGTTAGAGTTAAAAGTAGAATACTTGTTTATCACCCTTTTAAATTAAAATAACAATTAGGACCCAAAGCGAGAATCTTAAAACGGTATCTCCCGGTTAGGTAAAATTCTAATACTAAAAGGTAAAAATAGGTCTTTGGCTTATGAATTCATTGCCGAAATAATCAGATCTTTAAATTCCTTGGAAATGGGAATAAGGGTATTGTTTATCATAATATCCTTGCTATTTATTGCGCCAATATGATCCACATTTACGATGTATGATTTGTGGGCTCTATAAAATTTATTGGAAGGTAATTTCTCTAAATAATCTTTTAAAGGCGAACGAACTAAAAATTTCTTGTCAACTGTATTTACTTCTAAATAAACGTTGTCTGCTTTAATAAATTGTATATCCTCAAACTGAATCCTGTAATACAAGTTTTGCTTTTTTACAAAGATGGAGTCTTTTAAAATTGAATTTGACATTGGTCTGTCAGGACCAAAGGGATCTATACTTTCCGAGCTGCCGGATTTTTCTAAATAATTAAAGTTAGACAGTGCTATTTCAATAGAAGTATATAAATCTTGTTGTTCAAATGGTTTCACTAAATAACCATTTGGCTTAACCGTCTTAGCATTTTCTACCGTAGCCCTATCAGAATTAGAGGTAACAAAAATAAAGGGAATATTATATTTATCCCTTATGTGCTTACCCAAATCTATTCCTGTCTTTTGTGAAGCCAGAATAATATCAATAAGGACAAGGTCTACTTGTTTGGTTTTTAAGACTTCCTCCGCTTGTTCATAAACAATGACGTTATCTACAATCTCATAGCCGATTTCCTCTAACATGGATTGCATGTCATCTGCAATGATAACATTGTCTTCTACAATAAGAATCCGAATTGGCTGTTCCAAAGTTGGGTTGGTTTAGATAGTTATAGAATCAAATTTACAAAAAATTATTAAAACTAAAGTAAAACAGTAGTGCCAACAGAAAAGTGCTTAGGGCCAATTTTTTAAGTTCAGGATCTAATAGTAGTGGATCTGAATTTGTTTTAATGTTTTTGATGTGTAAAATAATCGGAATAAAAGCAAGGAGCGGGATAAAGTTCCAATAGCTTTGAGAATGTAGTATAATAAAAAGAAGGACACTTACAAACGCCAAAGCAAGCAGAAAAAGGTGGTATTTTTTGCCATTTTCAAAACCTAATTTTACAACCAGGGTATTTTTCCCGGAATTCTTATCCGAACTATAATCGCGAAGGTTATTAAGGTTAAGTACAGCTGAACTCAATGCTCCAATGGAAATTGCTGGCAAAACTGCCTCCAGAGTTATGAATTTAGTATACAAAAACATAGACCCCAAAACAGCTAATAAACCAAAAAAAACAAAAACAAAAATATCTCCCAGACCACGGTAACCATAAGCATTCTTTCCTACCGTGTATTTTATGGCTGCCCAAATACTTATAAAACCCAAAATCAAAAACAAGATAAGATACCCTATGTATTGTAGGCCAAAAGAAAAACAAAGCAAACCTATAACTAAAATTACATCAATTACCACGGCGTAGATTATGCCGTGTTTGAGTTCTTTTCGAGATAGAATACCACTTTGTAAGGCCCGTTTTGGCCCAATACGTTCTTCATTATCGGTTCCTTTGATACCATCACCGTAGTCATTTGCAAAATTTGAGGTAATTTGAAAAGCTACAGTTACTAGTATAGCAAGAACAAAAATCAAAGAATTATAATACTGATAATAATTTGCTAATGCAGTACCTACGAATACTCCGGATATAGAAAGCGGAAGTGTTCTTAACCGTGCTGCAAGCAGCCACGCTTTAATCTTAGACAAATTAATATGGGTCTTCTATTTTTATCCGCTTACCTCCTTTGTATGAAGCAACAAATGCATCTTCAAAACCTAATTTTACTAATTGATACCTAAAAGATTGAGCCTCGGCCAAGGTTTCAAAATTTCCCAAAGAATAGGAATAAAATGGATTAGTTTTAACAAACAGTGTATTGTTTAATGCCTCCGAAGCCAAAATAATATTATTGTCTACAAACGATTTCACTTGCACAGAATAGATGGTTTCTTTTTCTAAGAAATTTTTAGCCAAATAAAATTCTTTAACCAAACTTAGTTCTTCATTTTGTTGCTTTAAATTATTTATTCTGGCTTTTATGGCATCCAGACTATCAATAGAAACCAATAAATTATTTCTATTTTCATAACTATTCGATCTACTTAGACCAGCTGTGAAAGAGGTAATGGCGAGTGTACCTATTAAGAATAGTCCGGTAACTCCAGCCAAGATATTACGTTGAATTTTACTTCTTTTAAGCTCTTTATTCTTAAATTTTATTTGATCTAAGAGACGCTCATTAATAATTTGAGCTTTGTCAATATCTTTATGTAATTCCAGCAAATCGCTTTCTTCTATAAATGGCATGTTGGTTTGTTTTTCAGAAAATTCTATTCTTTTTAAATTCGATTATTAAGTTAATAATCTAGCTGATATTGTGATGCAAAAGTAAGAGTTTTATAAATAGTAAAAAATTAAACAGGAATTTTATTTAGTATATTGATCTGATTGTCATAATATTAAATCTTGTTGCTTAACTAAGCACTATTTCAGATATATACCATCTTCCTTAATCTCAATTTTTCGTTCTTTGTACAAGGCTCCTATTCCTTTTTTAAAGGTTTTTTTACTCATATGAAAAACACGTTTAATATCCTCCGGATCAGACTTATCATGAAGACTTAAGAAACCACTGTGCATCAGTAATTTTTCGTAAATAGCATTTGCAGCAGGTTCCTGACTTTTAAAACCAATAGGTTGAAGTGAAACATCTATTTTTTGATCCGGTCTGATATTTTTTATATAACCTTTGACTTTATCTCCTATAGCTATTTTCTTGAAGATTTCATTGGAATAAACCAGTCCTTTATGTTGGTTATTAATGATGACCTCCCAACCCAAATCTGTTTCCCTGGTTACAATTAAATCAACTTCATCTTGGACATTAATAGTTAAATTTTCATTACTTATAAATTTATCCAATTTATTGGAAGCCACCAATCTGTTAGAAACTTCGTCTAAATAGCAGTAGATTACATACCACTGACCTTCTTTCATTTTAGATCGTTGTTCTCTAAAAGGTACCAACAGGTGCTTTTCTAACCCCCAATCCAGAAATGCACCAAAATCATTCACTTCTGCAACTTCCAGTAGTTGAAAATTATTTACAGTTACATAGGGTATTAACGATGTGGCCACAGGTCGTTCATCGTAATCCAAATAACAAAAAACTTTTATACGTTCTCCAATTTCAAATGTTTCAGGAACATACTTATTAGGAAGTAAAATATCATTTCCTTCTTCATCGCCTAAGAACAAGCCGACACTGGTGTCTCTTAGTATTTCAAGAGTATTATATTCTCCTAGATTTATCATTTTGCTAAAGTAAATTTAAAAAGGCATGGGTAAAAAAAAACCGTTCTCATTTAGAACGGTCTTCCATGAACTTTTCGAAATTCTATTTATAAACAGATTCTTTCTTAAAATGCTTAGCGAGCATATAATATACTACTGCTCTATACTTATTTTTCTCAGAAACACCATATTTCGCAATTACACTATCTATGGCTTCACCAAGTTGTGGGCCATCTTTTAAGCCTAACTTTTTAATTAAAAAGTTGTTTCGAACGGTTGCAATCTCCTTGTCATCAGTTCCTGAAACCTTAGAAGCATCCGCATTGTATATGGATGGGCCTAAGCCTATTGTAACCTTTGTCAGTAATGCCAAATCGGCTTTTTCGCCAAATTTGCTCTGGATGTCAGCAGCGTACTTTTCTATTAATTCATCTCTTTTGCTCATAATTGTCAATGGTCTTTATGGTTTTTTAATTAACTCACTCTAAGATATAAAATCAAAATAACCGAGCAAAATTTTATCATTTAATAATCTGGGTGTTTTTACTTCTAACAATCTTGGGGTTTCAGATTCCTTATAAAACCAATCAAGGACTCGAAAAAGATCTTCTTGATTGTTTACTGCTTTATAGGCTATATCATGCATTTCACATAACTTGGAGGCGTTATAATTGTGTGTCGTTTCAAAATAGGTTTCAAAGTTATCGCTATCCTCTTTTCCAGGTAATATTCTGAAGATTCCCCCTCCCCCATTGTTAATTACAATTATTCTAAAATCTGGCCTGATATGCTTATTCCATAATCCATTGCTATCATAGAAAAAACTTAAATCGCCGGTAATCAAAAGTGTAGGGTATTTACTTTTTAAAGCACCTCCGACTGCTGTGGAAGTGCTACCATCTATACCACTTGTTCCTCTATTACAGAAGACTTTTATGGACGTTTCTAATGTGAACAATTGTGAATAGCGAACAGTAGAACTATTTGCCAAATGTAACTGATAGTTCTTTGGAATAGTATTGAATACGCAGCCCAAAACCGCCATGTCTGAAAACGGTATATTTTTTAAATATGCCGTCCTTTTTATCTCGTAATTTACTTTAATTGCGCTCCAAAAATCAAAATAATCACTGGTTATCGGACCAACAAGTTTTAAAAATGAACCAAAAAATTTATTTGGCTCCCATTTAAAATGCTTGGTTAGCGAAAAAAACGTGTTGTCAGCTTTATTCTGCCCAATATGCCAATGCTCCGTAGGCTTGTATTGTCTAAGAAAAGCCTTTATTTTTTTAGATACAATTTGTCCACCCAGAGTAATCAGAATTTCTGGTTGTAATTGTTTAAATAAGTTTACCTGATCTGTTGATTTTTCGATTGGGGCTAAAATACTATCAATACTGGAAAAAAAATTGGGGTGATGCATATTAGAGGTGGTTTCGGTAAAAACAAGCACTGAGGAATCTTTACCTAAGCTATCTAAAATGGTGTCTTCTATTGTTTGAGGAGAATTCACGCCAATAAGTACCATTTTCTTTTTTGATGAATTCCATTTTAGGGCAAAATCTTCTAAATTTTCATCGGATGATTTTTTCTTGTAGACCAAATCCAGAATTTTTGCAAAAACAGAAGCTTGGCTCACCCTTCCATATAAAGGTTCTTCAAAAGGAATATTTATGTGCACGGGTAATTGCTCTTGAATTGCGATATTTATTACTCTGTTAAGTTCTGAATCATTGTAATTCTGAACATACTCTTGATTTAGCTCTAAACTTTTTTCTTGGATAATTTCTGGAGCGTAGATATTAATCCTATCAGTGGAATGTACCACATCTTGTTTTAAATTGGCCGAGTAGCCAATGTGCCGTTCAAAAACATTATCTTGACGTATGGTTTGTCCGTCTCCTATATCTACCTTGTAAAATGGCCGATCGGCAGAGATAACAATTAACGGAATATTACTGTAAAAGGCCTCAGCAATCGCAGGATAATAATTTAATAATGCACTGCCAGAGGTGCAAACTACGGCCACTGCTTTTTTTTGCTGCTGAGCAATCCCAAGGGCAAAAAAAGCAGCAGAGCGCTCATCAACAACACTAAAACACTCAAAATAAGAATCTTCTGAAAAACCAATAACTAGCGGAGCATTTCTGGATCCGGGAGAAATTACAATATACTTTATACCTTTTGCTTTGCAATGAAAAACTAAAGATTGAGCGGATGGTATGCTGGGATATTTCATAAGCGATACAAAAATACAAAGGAAGATTGTCTTATACCAATGTGCTATCTCAATTAACAGTATTTAAAATTATGCTAAGCATAGTGCTACTTTTAGATATTGTTTCTTCCCATTCTTTTTTTGCATCAGAATTTTTTGTTATCCCTCCACCAACATATAATATGGCCAAATTCCCTTTAAGTTGCAGGCACCTTAAATTAACAAAGAGTTCGGTTCTATTTTCTTTATGAGGCCCAAAATTTAACTCGCCCAGATATCCTGTATAATATTCTCTGTCATAATTTTCATTTTTCAGGATAAACTGTTTTGCGGACAACTTTGGAATTCCACATACAGCCGGGGTTGGATGTAGTGTTTTAATGAGTTTTTCAAGTTTAGCATTTTCTGCCAAACCGGATATAGTGGTTCTCAAATGCCAGAGACTACCTGCTTTTACAGATTCTAATGTTGATATTTTCAGATCTTGAACTTCATCTTTTAGTTCCTCTAAAATGTAATTTGTCACCAACGATTGCTCTTCTAATTCCTTGCTAGTCCAAACAGGAGGTTTATTTGTTCGGTTAATTTGTGTTCCCGCTAGAGACATAGTATCAAAATTTTCAGCATTAACGCGCATCAGTAATTCGGGAGTTGCCCCTATCCAAAGCCCAACACCTGGGTGGTAAAACATATAGCAGAATGCAGAAAAATAAGTAGCTAATATTTCTTTAAAAAGAGCAATAGGACACCCTTCATAATGTACTTCTAACTTTCTGGAAAGGACCACTTTAGTAAGGGAGCCTAAATTTATTTTCGCAACACCTTTTTTTATCAAATTGATATGAAAATCTTTCTGCTCTTCGTTAAAGACCTTAAAAAGAGGCAAGTTGGATGTTTTTTTTTCCTCCAAAACATATCGCATTTCTAGAGTTTCATCAGGCCTAATTAATATGGCTGGTTTGCGCGAATCAAATGGAGCAAAAATAAATCCTCTTTCTCTAAAGTCCCGTAGATTATAAATTTTGTTATTTCCTTGTAAAATGCAACATAAATTAACTGCACCAGGCTTTCGGTAAATTACCAAGGGTAATTCCTTTTGGTAATGTTGTTCAATAGTTTCCCAAAATGCTGTCAACTTTTTTATTTTTTTGGCAAGGCTATGGTGGTAAGTTTACAAATGGAGATCATGTTAGCTGATTCATCTGTAATTTTAATTTCCCAAAGCTGAGTTGTACGTCCTTTGTGAAGCAAAATTGCTTTTGCAAAAACATAACCCTCGCGAATACTTTTTACGTGATTAGCAGAAATTTCAATTCCTCTTATGAAAAATTCTTGAGCGTTTAAAAAAATATAGGAAGCTGCGCTGCCAACACTTTCAGCAAGTGCAATTGTTGCTCCACCATGTAAGACTCCATCTGGTTGGTAAACTTTTGAAGTTACGGGCATTCGGGCAACTAAAAAATCATCTCCCACATCCATATATTCTATATCCAAAGTCTCCATTAATGTGCCCTTTCGGTTATCGTTACATATTTTAAGAATTTTTTCCTTTAAATCTTCCATCAAATCAAATTTTTGTAAAATTAGGGAATAGACCAACAACAAATGCTTTTCCTTATATTTGATTTTTAAAATAACCCAACCAAATCTACTGTATGAAGGTGACAATTCCTATTTTAGAAAATGATATCGTAGTTCTTTCGGAGTTGAGTTTAGAAAATTATCACCACCTTATTTCAATTGGAGCAGAGGATAAATTGATCCAATATTCACCTTCAGATATTGGAACTCCAGATGCACTTAAAAGCTATGTTGAACTCGCTATTCAGAAGTATGAGGAAAATTCTGCAATACCCTTTATCATTTTTGACAAGAGAGCTCAGAAATATGCTGGTAGTACCAGGTTTATGAATATAGACTGGAATAATAGGGTAATTGAAATAGGCTCTACCTGGATTGGACGGGCATTTCACAGTAGTGGATTAAATAGTGCTACTAAAGAACTTATGCTGAATTATGCCTTTACTACTCTAAATTTTGAAAAAGTTGAGTTCCGAATAGATGAAAGAAATATTCAATCGCGAAAGGCAGTAGAAAAATTAGATGCTAAACTGGAAGGCATTTTAAGAGAAAATGTATATTTATTGGACGGATACAAAAGAAATACTTGTTGTTATGGCATTCTAAGAAGTGAATGGAATAGTACTTTGTAGCAAGCTTCACAACTTCTATTAGGCAACTAACTATCAGGAAAAAAGGTAACTTTTAAAGGGGCTTAATCCTTCTTTTCTGTAGTAGTATAATACATAATTCGGCGAGTTGTATAGGTATTATCAGGCGTTACAATCTGTTTTATCCAATTTCCGTGTTCGCCGTCGTATTGATAGAGGTATTTTTTTGTTTCCTCTGCCTTAGTACCTTTAATTTTCGTCTCAGCCAACATCCCGAATTCGTTATAACTGTGGTTAATATACTCATATGGAACAAATCCTTTATTTTGCTCAGTCGGCATAAACTTAATCTCTGAAATTAGTTTATTTGATGAATCAAAAATTTGTTCCAACGCCTTGTCAGGCTCTCCTTTTAAAAACTCTTTGGTTAAAACTATTTTTTGATCTGCTCCGGTTTTATTCTTTTTCTTTGCGGTTCGAACCGATTTTATGATAACACCATTCAAAATATAGTTTACAGTAGTTTCTCCTTTAAATTGCATATAGCTGATCTCAGTTTCGTCTATTCCATCTTTATCCACATGCTTTATACTGGAAAGCCTACCTATACTGTCATATCGGTATTCATTTTGTCCTAAAAATTCTTTGCTGTAAGAGATTATTCGCTCCGTGATTTTTTTTGAGGCAGTACTATCAAAAGTATAAAAATTAGCAAAAGACGTTACTGGATCAAAAATTCCTTCTCGGTAAATCTCTACTCGCTTTTCCTCCAGATTTCCCAAATTGTATTTATATAGGGTAAGATCATAGTCAACCTCATTGTAACGTGTAATCGATTTGGTCAAAAGACCATTCTTGTTAAAATCAAATTCTTCTTTACCATAATTAGTTACTACCAAACAGGTTTTTACACTGCCTTTTAAATCAAAATCAGAAACCTTAAAAATCTTCACTTCTTGAGCTGTGAGCATATTCGAAGTGCATAAGAAACAGGTTCTTGTGATTGAAAAAAGAAGTAGCGAAGTATAGTTTTTTACCATATTCAAAATTACTTCATATTCTTTCAACTTCGAAACAATATGTTAGAGATAATAAAAAAGGGTGGAAATTTCCACCCTTTTGTTTGTTAGACCTAGTATATTTTATTTTACTTCTTCAAAATCTACATCTTCAACGTTATCACCTTCTTTTGCATTTTGACCAGAAGCAGTTTCTCCATTACTTGATGGAGCACCCTGCTGTCCTTCAGCTTGTGCTTTGTACATTTCTTCTGAAGCCACTTTCCAAGCTTCATTAATTTTATCCAATGCAGGGGTAATTACTGCCAAGTCTTTACCAGTGTAGGCCTTTTTTAGTTCTTCTAAGGCATCTTCTATGGGCTTTTTCTTATCTTCCGATAATTTATCTCCAAACTCCTTAAGTTGTTTTTCGGTTTGGAAAATCATTCCATCCGCTTCATTTAACTTATCAGCTGTTTCTTTTGCCTTTTTGTCTGACTCGGCATTCGCTTCGGCTTCGGCTTTCATTTTCTTTATTTCCTCTTCAGTTAATCCGGAAGAAGCTTCAATGCGAATATCCTGAGTTTTATTCGTTGCTTTATCAGTTGCTGAAACTTTAATGATTCCGTTAGCGTCAATGTCAAATGTAACTTCAATTTGTGGTGTACCTCTTTGAGCGGGCGGAATACCATCCAAATGAAATCTGCCTATGGTCTTGTTGCCGCTTGCAATTGGTCTTTCTCCTTGCAAAACATGTATTTCTACAGAGGGTTGATTATCAGCAGCTGTTGAGAATACCTGAGACTTTTTGGTAGGGATTGTAGTGTTAGCTTCAATTAATTTTGTCATAACACCTCCCATTGTTTCAATACCCAAAGACAAAGGTGTTACATCCAAAAGAAGTACATCTTTTACATCTCCTGTTAAAACTCCACCTTGGATTGCAGCACCAACCGCAACCACTTCGTCAGGGTTAACTCCTTTCGAAGGTTTTTTACCAAAAAATTTCTCTACAGCTTCCTGTACTGCCGGAATTCTGGTAGAACCTCCAACTAAAATAATTTCATCAATATCACTTTTTGACAAACCGGCCGCTTTTAGTGCTGTTGCACAAGGGTCGATAGTTCTTTTAACCAAATCTTCTATTAACTGTTCAAATTTTGCTTTTGTCAATGAACGAACCAAATGCTTTGGACCTGTTGCAGTAGCAGTCACATAAGGTAAGTTAATCTCTGTCTGGGCAGAAGAGGAGAGCTCAATTTTTGCTTTTTCGGCCGCTTCTCTTAGGCGCTGTAGCGCCATGGCATCATCTCTCAAATCAATACTTTCTTCTTTCTTAAATTCATCTGCCAACCAGTCAATGATTTTTTGATCCACATCATCGCCACCTAAGTGAGTATCTCCATCTGTTGCGAGTACTTCAAATACACCATCACCCAATTCTAAAATAGAAACATCATGCGTTCCACCACCAAAGTCAAACACAACAATTTTTTGATCTTTATCTTTTTTATCCAAACCATATGCCAAAGAAGCGGCAGTGGGCTCGTTTATAATGCGTTCCACAGTCAGACCTGCTATCTCACCTGCCTCTTTTGTAGCTTGTCTTTGAGCATCATTAAAATATGCAGGTACTGTAATCACTGCTCTGCTAACAGTTTGTCCTAAATAATCCTCTGCTGTTTTCTTCATTTTTTGAAGAATCATTGCCGATAATTCCTGTGGAGTGTATAAACGACCATCAATATCTACACGCGGAGTGTCGTTATCTCCTTTAACTACTTTATATGGAACTCGTTTTGCTTCTTTTGTAGATTCGGAAAATTTGTTGCCCATAAATCGTTTTATGGAATATATGGTTTTGTAAGGATTTGTTACGGCCTGTCTTTTTGCAGGATCACCAACCTTTATTTCACCACCTTCAACAAAAGCTATTACAGAAGGCGTTGTTCTTTTTCCTTCTGCATTCGGAATTACGACCGGTTCATTGCCTTCCATTACAGAAACGCAGGAGTTGGTTGTTCCTAAATCTATGCCTATTATTTTACTCATCTCTTTACTAATTTATTGTGTTGAAAATTCTTTTAGTGTTTCCCCTACCTTTTCAAGGATTGTGCCATTAGAGTAAATATGACAAGGTGGCAGATTTGAATACTATACTAAGGCTTTACAAAGAATTCTAATTCTGCTTTCAAAGAGATGCCTTAGTTTAAGGTCAGATAGTATTATCTTTATCCAACATTTGTAATATAAACTAAGACATGGAGTGTATTAGCATTTTTGATATGCTTAAAATTGGGGTAGGTCCATCTAGTTCCCATACACTAGGACCATGGAGAGCTGCTGAGCGTTGGATAGCAGATCTTAAAACACAATATATTTTTCATTTGGTATCCCAAATTGAGGTACATATTTATGGGTCATTATCATTAACGGGTAAAGGCCACGCCACAGATTACGCCATAATGCTGGGACTTTCTGGTGAAGATCCGGAGACAATCCCTGTGGATAATATTCAAGCAGTTGTAAAGCAGATTAAAGAGACCGAGATTATCAATCTTAATAAAGAAAAAATAGTGCCATTTAACCCTGATGCAACTCTTTTTTTTCATAAAACATTTTTACCCTTTCATGCCAATGGTCTTACTTTTAAAGCCAAACTCAGTTCCGGAGAGACAATGTCTGAAACGTATTTCTCTATTGGTGGAGGTTTTGTGGTTAAGGAAGAACGTAGTAAGGCAAAAAAGAATATTGAATTTTTTCAAAAATTCCCTTTCCCAATACAAAATGGAGCCCAGCTGCTAACCTATTGCCAAAACGAAAAAAAAAGTATTTCAGAACTCGTATTGGAAAATGAGCGTGCACTGCGCACAGATCTAGAGATTAACAAAGGGCTTCAACGTATTTGGAGTACTATGCTGGAGTGTATGCATATCGGCTGTCATACCGAAGGCAGCCTACCAGGTGGACTTAATGTTCGAAGAAGGGCATACGATATCCATGAAACCTTAAAAGGGCCTGTATCCTACTCTACACCTAATGAATGGCTGGAAACAATTAGACAGACTGAGGTTAAATTTAGACAAATTTTGCAATGGGTAAGTTGCTTTGCATTATCGGTAAATGAGGTTAACGCTTCCTTAGGTCGCGTGGTAACTGCTCCTACAAATGGAAGCGCGGGAGTTATTCCTGCTGTTTTAATGTATTATCTGGTAATAGAAAACCATAAAGCTAATTTTGACCATATAAAACAATTTCTTTTGGTAGCAGGTGAAATAGGTAGTATTTTTAAAAAAGGTGCTACTATCTCAGCGGCTATGGGAGGTTGTCAGGCTGAAATTGGTGTATCTTCTGCCATGGCGGCAGCTGCATTAACCGAACTTATGGGAGGTACTCCGGCTCAGGTACTTATGGCTGCTGAAATTGCTATGGAACATCACTTGGGACTAACTTGTGACCCTATAGGTGGCCTTGTACAAATCCCCTGTATAGAACGGAATTCTATGGGTGCTATTAAGGCTATAAATGCAGCAGAGTTGGCAATAGGTTCAGATCCTGAAAATGCTAAGGTTCCTTTGGATAAAGTGGTTAATACTATGTGGGAAACTGCTAAAGATATGAGTTCTAAATACAAAGAAACCTCTGAAGGTGGCCTAGCCGTGGGTGTGTTTCTTAGCGATTGTTAAATTTTAAGGGATTAAAGTTTTAACATTGTAAGCACCTGAGAAGAGATTAACTACTTTTTAAAGTTTCAATCTTATTATTATCTTGCCCATAATAGCTTTAGACGCTGTATTTATTGTTTTAACCCAGATAGGTTGGTCTAAGGAATCAGAAAACCTACTTAATTAACCCTTTTAAGATGAAAAAAATTGTACTTTTTGCAAGTGTCCACTTAGTGTTTATTTGTTCAATTTTAGCCCAAGAACACAACGTATCTCCTCTAAGTATTAAGGAAATTATGAAGGGTGATGATTTTATTGGACATCTTCCAAACAATCCTTTTTGGTCTTCCGATAGTGAAACAATCTACTTTAACTGGAATCCGAACAGGGCAACAAGCGATTCGCTCTATGGCTATAACCTTAAGAGTACAGAGATTTATCAATTGGATTTTGATGCTGAATATCAATTAGCATCTCCAAATGTAATCTATAATGCCCATAGAACTAAAAAGCTTTACCAGAAAGGAGGGGATATTTTTTTAGCCGATCTAAAAATCAATAAAACTATAAGAATCACAAACACTAAAGAAATTGAAACTAATCCCCACTTTACCTCCGGTGAAGCGCAAGTTGCATACCAGAAGGGCGATAATTTATTTCTATGGGACATTGGCACAGGAAGCACCTTTCAGCTTACTTATTTCACAGACGAGAAAGAGGATTCCGAGGAGAAAAGAAGTACAAAAGATGAATGGTTGTATAATGACCAGTTAGGACTTTTTCAAGTCTTAAAAGAGCGTAAAGCAAAAGCAGACGAGCAAAAAAAGTTGATGAAACGTACTGAAAGGTTCGGACCTTATACCATCTATAAAGATGGAAAATCCATTTCTAACCTCAGGATAAGTCCCAACGGTGATTATGTTACCTATGTACTAGAAAAAAAAGTTACTAATAAAGGAACTTTGATACCTAACTATGTAACAGCATCCGGATACACCGAAAATGAAAATGTTCGGCCCAAGGTAGGTAACGAACATAGTATATTAGAATTAATGATTTTTGATATTACCAAAAGAAAGGTATTTCCTGTGAAATTAGATAATCTTGAAGGATTGGATTATATACCCGACTTTACTAAGGACTACCCTGACAAATTGTACAAGAATGAAAACAGAATAGGATTTATCAATGGACCAATCTGGAGTTCCGATGGCAAAAATGCCATTTTGGATATTAGGTCCAACGATCACAAAGATCGATGGATTGTTTTGCTGAATGCTGTCGAAGGTACTATTTCTAATTTGAATCATCAACATGATGAAGCATGGATAGCCGGTCCGGGTATAGGTGGCTCTAGTAGTAAGAGTCTGGGGTGGCTTCCCAATGATACAAGTGTATGGTTTATGTCCGAAAAAACTGGTTATTCGCATTTGTATACTGTGGATATAGTATCCAAAAAGGAAATCTCACTTACTTCCGGAACGTTCGAAATATATGATCCTTTCATTTCAAATGACAAAAAAAATTGGTACTTCACAGCCAATAAAATCCATCCAGGTGACCGACAGTTTTATAGCATGCCCCTTAAAGGTGGACTATTTACGCAATTAACACAAATGACGGGTAACAATGAGGTTATTTTATCTCCTGATGAAAGGATAATGGCAATTTTATATTCGTACTCCAATAAACCTACTGAGCTTTTTGTTCAGGCAAATCCACAAAAATCCAAAACAGTTTCAATAGCCAAACAAGTCACAAACTCTACAACCCCCCAATTTCAAAATTATTCATGGAGAGTTCCTGAAATTATAACTTTTAAAGCAGAGGATGGTGCACAGGTCTATGCCCGATTGTATCAACCGGATTTAGCTGTAAAAAATAAAGCGGCTATTGTATTTGTACATGGTGCAGGGTATTTGCAAAACGTGCACAAGTGGTGGAGTAGTTACTTTAGGGAGTATATGTTCCACAATTTTTTAGTGGATAACGGATACACAGTAATCGATGTTGATTACAGGGGCAGCGCCGGTTATGGAGCCGCGTGGCGAACTGGCATTTACAGACACATGGGCGGAAAAGACTTGTCAGACCAGGTAGATGGGGTCAATTATCTCATTCAAAACTATGGCATTGACAAAGATAAAATTGGCATTTATGGTGGGTCGTATGGCGGGTTTATAACCCTAATGGGCCTTTTCAATGCTCCGGATACTTTTAAAGCAGGTGCAGCTTTGCGGTCGGTTGGCGATTGGGCAGCCTATAGTCATGGATATACCTCTAGAATCTTAAACACACCTGCCACGGATAGCTTAGCTTATAGGAGAAGCTCACCTATTTACCATGCAGAAGGTTTAAAAGGAGATTTACTTATACTGCACGGAATGATTGATGATAACGTTCATTTTCAAGATATGGTTCGCTTATCTCAACGTCTGATAGAACTTGGAAAAGACAATTGGGAGATAGCAGTTTACCCTTTGGAACGGCACGGATTTGTTGAACCAAGTAGTTGGACAGATGAATATAGTCGAATTTATAAGTTGTTTCAAAAAAGTTTAGTTAATAAACCTGTTCCCAAGTAACGGGTTTACGATGCCCAAACTAAAATTAAATAAAACGTGAAAAAATAGTATCTTGGATTTAAATTTTTCAAAGACTTCGGTTTTAAATAAAATTAATAGAAAATAGTGTACCTAATTAAACCATAATCACCATATTATGAAAAGAATTTCTAAAAATGCTATAAATTCCAGAAGGGAGTTTATTAAGAAAGGAGCCATGGCTTCTTCAATCATTATAATTCCCCGGCATGTACTTGGTGGTGTTGGTTTTACCCCTCCAAGCGACCGGTTAAATCTTGCGGCAATTGGTGCAGGGGGCAAAGGTGCAAGTGACATTGAAAACGCTTCAGTAAATGGTCGTGAACGTGTAGCAGCATTATGCGATGTTGATTTCTCGGGGACAGCAGCCCGTTCAGTAGAAAAATTTCCCAAAGCAAAATTGTATTTTGATTACAGAGAAATGTTGGATAAGGAAAAAGATATTGATGCTGTAACTATTTCAACTCCAGATCATGTGCATGGTCCTGCCGCTGTATATGCTATGCAAAGGGGTAAACATGTATATGTTCAAAAACCCATGACTCATAATATTCGTGAGGCCCGATTACTCACAGAAATGGCTCGAAAGAATAAAATCGTTAGTCAAATGGGTAATCAAGGCGGGTCCAATCCCCTTTTAGGTATGGTACAAAAATGGGTTGATTCCGGGGTGATAGGTAACATATCTAAAGTACAAGTATGGACTAATCGTCCTGTTTGGCCACAAGGTTTTGCAATGCCGGCACCGGATGAGAATCTAAAGCCTAAAGATTTGCATTGGGATCTGTGGCTGGGTCCTGCCAAACAAATTCCTTATACACCCAACCTTCATCCGTTTAACTGGAGAGGTTGGTGGGATTATGGTACAGGCGCATTGGGAGACGTAGGTTGCCATCTTATTGATATTCCTTTTAGAACTTTAGGCCTAAAGTATCCTACAGATGCAGAATGCAGTGTAGGTACTGTATTTACAAAAATGTGGACCCCGGACTACAACCCGGAAGGTTGTCCCAATTCGTCTTTTATTACATTGCATTTTGGGGCTACAGATAAAAGTAAATCGCCAATAGAGATGACCTGGAGTGATGGTGGAATACGGCCGTCTCATCCTGATATAATTCCTGCGGATCATAGCATTGGCGGAACAAATAGCAGTAATGGCGTTTTAATGATAGGTGAAAAAGGAATTATATCAACCAATATCAACGACAGCTCTCCCTTGATGCCTAAATTATATCTGAACGATGGTACAACGGACTTTGGTCCGGAAGTTGAAGAAAATTTGGTCCCTGAATATGGACACCAACAAAAATGGGTTGATGCTTGTAAGGCAGGGTTTAATAGTCCAGAGCATAAAGGGCTTACCTCCTCTTTTGATTATGCCGGGCCTATGACAGAAACAGTGCTTATGGGTAATTTGGCGATACGCAGTTATATGTTACAAAGAGAAGATAGTAAGGGGAAATTAGAGTTTTTTGCTCGTAAAAAGTTGTTGTGGGACGGTGAAAATATGCGTATTACCAATCAGGAAGAAGCAAACCAATTTGTTGGAAGAACCTACAGGGAAGGTTTTGAAGTTTAAAAAGATCACCATATTTTACATAGAAGCCCTTTTAGAAGGGCTTTTATCTTTTAAACGCAATTCGTGTCGGTGGTACCGTAGCTTCCTGGTTTTTGTGTTTAAATGGAATCTAAGTCAAAGCCAATAGTAGTTTATGCTTAAGAAAAGTTTATCTAAAAATGAGTTTTAAGATCGCTATTTCTTTTTCTTCTTTTTGGATTTGGTCTTTGACTTGGTTTTTGCTTTTAGTTTCTTTTTAGCCTTTTCTTTCTTTTTGGCTTTTGACTTTTTCTTATTCTTTTCTTTTGAATCTAGCTTTTTAATTTCTTTCTTTTTTTCTTCCTTAGCGACTTTTTTTTCCTTTTTTCCTTTTGGCTTTACCGCGGTAACTTCCTCAGTAGGTATTTCCGGTAAAACAAGGTCCGCTTCTTGAGGAATAAGTTTCTCTTCTTTTATTGGCGCTACTTTATTTGGAGCCGGAATTATGGCTTCAGGACCTAAATCAGCTGTTTTTAAAGGCGTTTCCTCTTTATTTTTACTAACTTTCTTTTTGGGAGACTTTGTTTCTATATTATCCAAACTCACCTCAATTTTTGATACTTTTTTTGCCATAGTTTACTTCTTATTGTTACTCAAATTGGTGTCTTGATAATTTTTTTTGTAAAGTTAAACCATATTAGGATATCCCAATGTTAAGTTTTTTGTGAGCTAAAACCATTTAAATATCTGGTGTATAATGAATTAAATAGTAATAGGTAATGTATTTCGTAAGAGAGATTCTAATTATTTGAATCTAGTTACACCCATTTTTTCGCCTTGTATCTATAAGATAAATAATCTTCCAAAGGTCTTCTTCTTTTAAAAGCTGAAACGAATTTACTCCACAATGACTAAATTTCTCATTTATCCAAAACTCATAAGGAGTCCACGCATGGGCCATTTTCCCGTCTATTTGGATATTGAATGATACTAATTTTTCCTGAAATTGAACGGTTTTAGGTATGCTTACTATTGATTTCAAGAAATCATCAAAAGCTTCGGTTTTTAAGTTAGCCGTACCCACAGAATCCGTAGCAACCGTTTGTAGCAGAATATTGCCATAAGTGGTTTGTTTTATTTTAATAGAATCCTGCTCGTGGAAACCTTCAAAAAAACGTTCTATGGTTTGTTGAATTGCTATTTCATCATCTTCCTGAGCAAAAACAGACATCCAACAAATCCAAACACAAAAGCATAAGGCAATTCGCATAAAATCAATTTAGTAGTTCTTCAAAATTAGCCTAAAAAATAAAGCTCCAAATGTTCCACCTATTTTCTTGGGGTATTAATTTATCTTACTCATATCAAACTGTAAACATAAAAACTAATTCAACAAATCTCCTTACTTTTAAGGCATTAAAAATAAACTAAATGTCAGTTGCCAAAAAAGAATATAAAAGAATAACTGTTAAGTCGCTTGTGGATATGAAACAAATGGGTGAAAAAATATCCATGCTAACCGCCTATGATTTTTCTTTGGCAAAAATAGTTGATGCTGCCAATGTAGATGTCATATTAGTTGGTGATTCTGCAAGTAATGTTATGGCTGGTCACGAAACAACTTTACCCATAACCCTGGACCAAATGATATACCATGCGTCTGCCGTTATTCGAGGGGTTAGTAGAGCATTGGTAGTAGTTGATATTCCTTTTGGAAGCTATCAAAGTGACCCAAAAGAGGCCTTACGCTCTGCCATACGTATTATGAAAGAGAGTGGAGCACATGCGGTAAAGGTTGAGGGTGGCGGAGAAATCAAAGAATCGATTAAACGTATCCTTAATGCGGGAATCCCTGTTATGGGTCATTTAGGTCTTACTCCGCAATCTATTTACAAATTTGGAACCTATACGGTTCGTGCAAAAGAGGAAGTAGAAGCTCAAAAATTGAAAGAAGACGCATTAATGCTAGAAAAGGCAGGATGTTTTGCTATTGTGCTGGAAAAAATTCCCGCCAAATTAGCACAAGAAGTAGCAGAGAGTCTCACGATTCCTGTTATCGGTATTGGTGCCGGAAATGGTGTGGATGGTCAGGTATTGGTTGTTCACGATTTATTGGGGATAACCCAAGAATTCAATCCGAGATTTTTGCGCAGGTACATGAATTTATATGAAGATATGGGAAATGCTATTTCCCAATATGTCACTGATGTAAAAAGCAGGGATTTTCCCAACGAGGATGAGCAGTACTGAAGTGAATAATACTCTTGGTAAACAATCTACCCCAAATAATCTTTTAATCCTTTATGAGGACAATCACTTAATTGTAATCAATAAAAGGGTTGGCGACATTGTTCAGGGTGATAAAACCGGTGATGTGCCCTTGAGTGAAGTTGTAAAACAATACATCAAAAAACAGTACAAGAAGGAAGGGAACGTTTATTTAGGAGTTGCACATCGGTTGGACAGGCCAACCTCCGGAATTGTTGTTTTCGCCAGGACGTCAAAAGCACTGCCAAGAATCAACAAGTTATTTGCAGAAAAAGAAGCAAAAAAAACATACTGGGCTGTAGTAAAAAACAAGCCGGAAAAGAATTCAGCTATACTGACCCACTGGCTAAAAAGAAACCCAAAACAGAACAAATCGTATGCTTATACAAAGGAAGTTCCAGATAGCAAAAGGGCTGTTCTGGAGTATAAAATACAAAAGGAGCTCGATAGTTATTTTTTATTGGAAATAGATTTAAAAACAGGGAGACATCATCAAATCAGAGCTCAACTCGCTGCTATTGGTTGTCCTATTAAAGGAGATTTGAAATATGGTTTTGATAGAAGCAATGCAGATGGGGGAATTCACCTTCATGCACGGGCATTATCCTTTATTCATCCTGTGAAAAATGAACTCCTGACAATTGAGGCAGCACCACCTCAAGATACTATTTGGGATGCCTGTTTGTAAACCTAGCTAGCGGGTTACAGACATAGCCTTCTCTCTAATAATCTGTGCTACAGGTCTGTTTTCTAGGTGACTTTCTAACCAAGACAGGATATCCAAATATAAAAAGGCACGTTTTTCATATGGATGATGCTCATATTTCTTTAGTTGTACATAGAGTTTCTGGAATTCTTCTCTCAATTCATGGGGATAAATACTCCCCAAATTCCTAAGGAACTTGATCATTTCTTTTTGTACAGCATGTAAATCGTTCATCTTTAATAAGAATTTGTAGGTGCTTTTTAGTTGTATTTCTAAATGATAATCCATGCCAGCCTCATAATGGGCAACCAAGCTTAAAACGCGAGCAAAGCACATGAGATCTTCTCGCATTTTTAAATTCTTATTGTTTATAATTTTCTTTAGATATTGGATACACGTTTTATTATCTCCATTTCCAAAATAAAGGCAGGCAATTTTGTAATATAGAACCATGATATGATGCTCATCTATACGGTCTTTGTGCTTATTAATACCGTATTCTATAATCTTTACCAAATAGAGGCCTTTTTCAAAAGTACCCTCCAAAAAATGCAGGTTGAGTTTATTAGAGTTAATATATAGAAATGAGAGGGAAATAATATTGTCGTTTTTAGGAAATTCCTCACTGCCTACCATTTGTTCCAGCCTTTCCAAAGTTTCCTTAAACTGAGAGCCATATTTTACATAAAACAAAGATTCTAACAAATAGTTATTACCTTTTAAGAAGAAAACCGGATTTAAATAGATCATTTCCTTGTTTTCATAAAACAAATCTACCCACTTACTGGAATATTTATAGCACGATAAAAAATCCTGAGTAAGAAAACTATACCACAAATACGCTTTATAAAGCCATAACTTTTCTCGGAACCCTAATTCTTCAAGCTGATGTTTGGGTAAATGTTTTTCAAAATAGGCTTGTACTTTTCGGTAATCTTCATCGCTTCGTACATAGCCTACCTTTAGCATCATACCGTACAATTGAAGTGATAGATTAGAAAGTTTGCTTGTCATTACGTTTTGAGCTGATAATTGTTTTGCTTGTAGCGCTAATTCATCTGCCCTATCCGGAATACTTCTTGTTATATATTGAGTCTCAATTATTTTTTCTAGCTCAACAATTTCGTAGGCTATGTTTTTTTCTTCGTTTTCAATGGCGGTCGCCTTGGCCTTATCCAAAATTTTTAAGCTCTGCTTGTAAAGCCCTTTTTGATATAGAATTGTAGCAAAATCCAGTTGTTCCCGTAATTGTACACGTATGTTCTGATTTACGGGATTCAAACGCAGACTTACTAAGACTTGTTTATAAAGATGGGCTTTAAGATTGGACAGCTGTGTTTTTTTTACAATATCGCTCTCCAAAATTGCCTTCTCGTCATAATCCTTCATTTTGTCCAAAAGGTTAAACAAGCCCAAAAACTTGGCATCTGTGTTTACCCCTAGTCTACCAACGTAGAGTTTAAACTGCCGTTTTTCAGATTTTGAGAGCGATTTTATTAACACGAACAAGGCATCTTTATGCGCAGTTGTCATCGTAAAAAAAAGTATTTAAATTATTGATATATAATTGTTTAAATAGTTCAAAAACCAACTTAACATTGTAAATATGCTGCTAAATTTTAAATATTTCACCCTTAACAACTATCTTCGTAGAGATATTCAAAATTACGTAAATATAATGAGTAAAGATATAGTAGAGATTTTTGATACTACCTTACGAGATGGGGAACAAGTTCCCGGGTGTAAATTGGATACGGAGCAGAAATTGGTTATTGCGGACCGTTTGGATCAACTTGGAGTAGACATTATTGAAGCCGGTTTTCCTATTTCCAGCCCCGGTGACTTTAAGTCTGTAAGCGAAATTTCCAAATTAGTAAAACAAGCCACTGTTTGCGGACTTACGCGAGCTGTAAAAAAAGATATTGAAGTGGCTGCTGAAGCCCTTAAATATGCTAAAAGACCTAGAATTCATACAGGAATTGGAACTTCTGATTCCCACATACAGCATAAATTTAATTCTTCGAGAGAGGCTATCATTGAGCGAGCTGTGGAAGCGGTTAAGTATGCAAAAACTTTTGTGGAAGATGTGGAGTTTTATGCAGAAGACGCCGG
Organism: Arenibacter sp.; assembly: GCA_041747755.1. Taxonomy (GTDB): domain Bacteria; phylum Bacteroidota; class Bacteroidia; order Flavobacteriales; family Flavobacteriaceae; genus Aurantibrevibacter. The sequence goes on from JBGTEN010000239.1 coordinate 29,231, forward strand.
CAGAACTGACAATGAATTTTTGGCCAGAGTTTGTGAAGCTGTTATAAAAGCAGGGGCAACCGTTTTGAATATTCCAGACACAACCGGTTATTGTCTTCCGGACGAGTATGGTGCCAAAATAAAGTATTTGAAAGAGCATGTCAGCGGAATACATTTGGCAGTGCTTTCTTGTCATTGCCATAACGATCTTGGATTAGCAACCGCAAATTCTATTGCCGGGGTTATTAACGGGGCAAGACAAATTGAATGTACCATTAATGGTATTGGCGAACGTGCCGGAAATACCGCTTTGGAAGAAGTTGTTATGATTCTTAGACAACACCCCAGCCTTAATTTAGATACACGCATTAATAGTAAATTATTGTATGATACCAGCAGAATGGTTTCTCAAAAAATGGGAATGCCGGTGCAGCCCAATAAAGCCATCGTAGGATCTAATGCATTTGCACACAGTTCAGGTATTCATCAGGATGGTGTAATAAAGAATAGGGAAACCTATGAAATAATAGACCCGGAGGATGTTGGCGTTAATGAGTCATCAATTGTACTCACAGCCCGTAGTGGAAGAGCAGCGTTGGCTTACCGAGCAAAAAAGGTGGGTTACGAACTTACCAAGGTTCAGTTAGATATAGTATATGAGGAATTTTTAAAATTTGCAGATACTAAAAAGGAAATACTAGACGAGGATATTCACAAGATTATTTCGGCTAGTGATGTTAATATTGAGAATTTGGTTTAAATGAACTTAAAAATTGCCTTGTTGGGTGGTGATGGAATTGGCCCTGAAGTCTTGGCCCAAGCTGTCAAATGCCTAAAAGCCATTGAGGTAATCTTTAACCATCATTTTTCTTTCGAGGCTGCAGATGTAGGCTCTGTTGCCATGGATAAAACAGGTCTTCCCTTACCCCTCGATACGCTAGAAATTTGCAAAAGCTGTGATGCTGTTTTTTATGGAGCTGTTGGTGATCCTAAATATGATAATGACCCCACTTTAAAAATACGTCCCGAACAAGGTCTGTTTAGCTTACGAAAAGAACTTGGACTTTATGCAAATATAAGACCTGTTAAATACTTTCCTACCTTGGTCAAAAGATCACCTCTTAAAGAACATGTTATCACTGGTACTGACTTTGTTGTTTATAGAGAATTAACCGGAGGTATTTATTTTGGAGATAAAAAATTAAGTGTAGATGGCACTATAGCGTCGGATATATGTGAATATTCCGAGATGGAAATTAGCCGAATTGCTCATCTAGCATTCAAAACTGCAAGATCTAGACGTAATAAGTTGACATTAATAGATAAGGCAAATGTTTTGGAATCTTCCCGATTATGGCGTAAAGTAGTCACAAGAATTGCTGAAAGCTACCCTGATGTAGCTTTGGATTTTTTGTTTATCGACAATGCAGTCACACAAATTATTTTAAAACCAACACAGTTTGATGTTATTCTGGCTGATAATCTTTTTGGGGACATTCTCTCTAATGAAGCTAGTGTAATTGGAGGGTCTATAGGACTTTTGCCTTCAGCCTCCATTGGAGACGAATATGCGATGTTTGAACCTGTTCATGGTGCTTATCCCGAGGCCAAAGGTAAAGATATTGCCAACCCTATTGCTGCTATTTTATCCGCAGCCATGTTATTACAACATTTTGGTCTGGACGACGAAGCGTTGGCCATAGTGGCTGCGGTAAATAAATCGCTTCGAAAAAACGTGGTTACACAAGATTTAAATCCAAAAAGTATCTTCGGAACTAATTATGTGGGCGATTATATTGCCGGAAATATTGTAGATACAGATAATTACCCTAAGTTAAATGCAGAAAATATTGGTTTAGGAAAATCAACAATTATTTAATGCTTACGAAATAAATTCTTATTCTGCCGTCAACAGATTCACAAATTCAGCAAATTCTTTTTTAAAAGTCACGTAAATGTCTCCTGTTGCGGGACCATTAAACCCTGAATGGATTTTTCTAACCTTTCCTTTTTTATCAATAAAAATAGTTGTTGGATAGGATAAAACATGATCTAGCATAGGTAGTTTCTCTTGCGCTTTTATTTTACTGGAAGTGCCAAACTGAGCTAAAAGGATTGGATAGGTTACTCCAATTCGCTCTTTAAGTCTTTTAATTGCTCCAAAGGCAATTTCTTCCGTTTTCGCTGTTTCAAATGCAAGTCCAATAACCTTTATATCTTGATTTGTAGACTGTTCTAAAAAATTAACCAGAAACTTTGTTTCATCTAGACAATTTGGACACCACGTGCCCATTAGCTGTACGACTACAACTTTACCTTGAAATTGTTTATCTTCCAGAGAAACCATATTTCCAGGTTTTTCAGGAAATGAAAATGATAATTTATCAAACCCTTTTTTTAAGTAGGTAAGGGAATCTCCATGAGGGAGCTCAAACTTTTCATTGCGTTTACCAATAAATGGTTCTTTAGAATGGTTCCCGGAATAAAAGGTCCCAACGAGCGTACTGTCAGATGCTTTTGCTGTAAATAAATAGGCATGAGAACCATCAAATGCAGAAAGCTTTAAAGAATCCCCTTGAATAGCTCCTTCTAAAAAACGGTAGTCACCTGTGGTAGTTCTAAATGTACCAGTAACTTTAGCACCCTCTTGTTTAAATATGCCTTTTCCCAAATAAGTACTCATGGTATTGGGACTAAAGCTTGTTTCCCAGATTCCGGAAACGTCTGTTTTGGGGGCCACTTTTGTAGTATAACGTTCTTCTGTACCAAAAATAGCACTAAAAGGTACTATCCTGTTTACACTTTCTTTTATAAAATTCCCTGTGATCTCATTTTTTGTAAAATTCCCTGAAATAAAGCCTTCAAAAACAGGAAGTTTAATTATGATGGAATCATTCATTAATTTAATTTCATCGACTTCAATAATTTCCTCTGCATTATAAATTTCAAGTTGATAAGTTTTATTATCAGCTTGTATTATTTTAAAATTGAAGTGAAGCTTTTCACCATCCATGGTATCCAATTTACCAAGCCAGATACCCTCTGAAAGTATTTTTTCTTTAGATTTATTACACCCTAGTATTAATATCCCTAGAAGTAGAATCCAGTAAAATTTTTTCATTTTTTTTCTTTGTAGGAATAAAGTTCGGTAATTTACTTTTGCAAAAAAAATAAAAACATTTCCCAAGAATCCTTGTTGAATGTCTTAAGGCATTGTTTTATCTTTGAATCCTTTAAAAGAAGGTAATGAAGATTTCTTATAACTGGTTGAAACAGTTCTTAAAAATTGATTGGGAAGCACAGAAAACTGGGGAACTTTTAACAGATTTAGGTTTGGAAGTCGAAGGTATTAACCCTTTTGAGTCGGTTAAAGGTGGCCTTGAAGGCGTTGTGGTGGGAGAAATACTAAGTTGTGATAAGCATCCCAATGCAGATAAGCTTAAGATAACCACTGTAGCCGTAGGCGCCGATGCTCCTTTAAAAATTGTTTGCGGTGCGCCAAATGTGGCGAAAGGACAAAAAGTGGCTGTAGCCACTATTGGCACAAAGCTTCATATGCACGATGGCCAAGAATTGGTTATTAAAATGGGTAAAATCCGTGGAGAAGAAAGCCAGGGAATGATTTGTGCAGAGGATGAATTAGGCCTTGGGCCAAGCCATGACGGTATTTTAGTCTTGAGTGATGCCTTAATTGTTGGAACACCTTGCGCTAGAGTTTTTGTAATTGAAAATGACGAAGTCTTTGAAATTGGGCTAACACCCAATCGGGCTGATGCTATGAGCCATTTCGGAGTGGCTAGGGATTTAAAGGCTGGTCTACTTCAAAAAGGTATTAAAAAAGAATTGATTACCCCATCATTAAGTCATTTTACAATAACTAACAGAGCCTTAAAAATTGATGTTTCCGTTGAGCATAATGAATTGGCACCTCGTTATTGTGGGGTAACTATTAGCAACTTAATTGTACAACCTTCACCTGACTGGTTAAAAAATAGATTAAGAGCAATAGGTTTAACTCCCAAAAATAACCTAGTAGATGCCACCAACTATGTCCTACATGAGCTTGGGCAGCCATTACATGCTTTTGATGCTTCCAAAATAAAGAATAATAAAATTATTGTAAAAACACTGCCTGCAGGAACGTTATTTACAACCTTAGACGGCATAGAACGTAAGCTAGATGCTGAAGATTTAATGATATGTGATGCAGAGAAGCCTTTGTGTATAGCCGGGGTGTTTGGAGGAGTTGAATCCGGTGTAACAGAGAATACAACAGCTATTTTCCTAGAGAGTGCTTATTTTAATCCTGTTTCTATAAGGAAAACCGCAAAGCGACATGGTTTAAATACAGACGCATCTTTTAGATTTGAAAGAGGCATAGATATTGAAAATGTAGAATACTGTCTTAGAAGGGCGGCCTTGCTTATAAAAGAAATTGCAGGTGGAGATATTACCTCAGACATCGTTGATATTTATCCAAAGAAAAAGGAAGATTATCAGGTATTTCTAACTTTTGACAAAATAAATAAGTTAATTGGGCAAGAGATACCAACGGATAATATCAAGACCATTTTGGCTTCATTGGAGATTAGAATTAAAAACGTCTCTGAGTCGGGACTTGGATTAAGTATTCCGTTCTATAGGGTGGATGTGCAGCGTGAGGTAGATGTTATTGAAGAGATTTTGAGAGTCTATGGCTACAATAATGTTAAATCCAATGAAAAACTTAATGCGTCCATTGCACATAGCTCCAGATTTGAAGACTATAAGATTCAGAAGATTATAGGTGATTTGCTCGTAGCTAAAGGTTTTTATGAAGTTATGACCAATAGCCTAAGCTCTCCAAGTTATGACGAACTGGCACAATTTTCGGAAGATGCTATTAAAATTTTAAACCCTTTGAGTCAGGATTTATCTGTCCTACGCCAGTCAATGTTGTTTTCCGGGCTTGAGGCCGTTAGCCACAACAGTAATAGACAAAATCACCATTTAAAGTTTTTTGAGTTTGGCAAAACATATCACAAAAACGGTTCTTTCACCAGAGAGGATAAGCATTTATGCTTGTTTATAACAGGTAATCTTAATGAAGATAGCTGGACCATGTCTTCTAGAAAAACGGATTTTAACTTTTTACGTTCTCTTGTAGAAACTGTTTTTAAGCGCTTGGGAATTGCTAATTTTGATTCCAAACCTATAGAACAATCCATTTTTTCGGAAGGAGTCTCTTTTGAGCATGAAAAAAAAGAATTAGTGAATTTTGGAGTAATTAAAAGGGAGATTCTAAAAAGAATGGAAATAAAACAAGAAGTTTTATTTGCGGATTTTAACTGGGATGCAATTCTAAAATTTGTTTCGGGAAACACTATTATTTTCAAGGAAATCTCAAAATATCCTGAGGTGAAAAGAGATTTGGCGCTTTTGTTAGATGAAGCAGTAAGTTTTAAACAGGTAGAGAGTGTTGCTTTAAGCACAGAGAAGAAGTTGCTTAAGGAAATTAATTTATTTGACGTTTACACCGGTAAGAACCTACCGGATGGAAAAAAGTCATATGCTGTCAGCTTTATATTACGAGATGAGAAAAGTACGCTGACGGATAAGCAGATTGATAAAACAATGCAGAAGCTACAGCAACAGTTTAGGGAAGAGCTTGGAGCAGAAATAAGATAATAACCTAGATTTTGTTGGGCGAAATTATACTATCAATTTCATGGAGCACTCCATTACATTGATTAGAATCGGCAGTTGTTATTTTCGCTGAGTTTCCATAAGCGTCTGTTAGTATGATATCAATACCACTTATGGTGGCAATTAGTTCATTTCCTTGTATAGTCGTGAAACTAGTTCTTCCATTTCCATTACATAATGCTTGTAAAATTTTAGATGCGGTAAGGTTTCCGGCTACGATATGGTAAGTAAGTAAAGAAAATAATTCGGACTTGTTTTCAGGCAATAAGAGTTGTTTTATTTTATCTGCCGAAAGTTTCTTAAAAGCCCCATCAGAAGGAGCAAATACGGTAAAGGGACCTTCCTCATTTAAAATCTGTTCTAAATCAGCTGCCCTAAAAGCCGATAACAAAATGGAGTGATTTCCCGAGGCTGTTACGCCCTCCAGTAAAGACCCGTCTGTATTTTGCTCCAGTAAATCGCTCAGGTTGCCTTGTGCTAAGGAAATAGCCGAAATAAAAAATAACAATATGGGTAAGCAAGGAGCAAAACAACGGTTCATTTTAGTATAGAATTTAGGGTGCAACGGAATAGTCGGTAAAAGATAGTTATTCTTCGACAAGATACAATTATTAAGTATTTTTTTTGGGGGGAATTTGACCGCATGTACAATTTAACGTATTCTTAACAAATCTTTTCTTAATGTAATATCAACAATCAAAATGGTATTTTCCTAACTTTGGTATAATTGCTAAAAAGAAAGAAAATGATACTACGAAAAATTGATGTTGAACAGGAATTGATGCGCGTCAAAATTAAGGATAAGGCGTCAGACAAAATTATTCAAGAGGTCTACGAGCTATTACGAAAAGACCAAGATAATCGTGAACGAATAGAGGGCGCCCTCCTAAAGGGTGGTTCAGGTTCAACAAATAACTTTGATTTTGATCTCCTAGAATCAAACAAGATTTATCATATCGATCAAATTAGAAATATTTGTATTGATTATAGGTTGCGATTTTTAGATTCTAAATACTTTAAAGGTGAAATCCCTACTGAAGGAATTTCAAGAATAAGATCTCTGGAACAATTACACAACCTGGAGCTTAAAGGGTTTAAAATAGTTGCACCATCTAAGCTATTTAGGTTAGCTAATTTTGATGATCCCTTATTGTTTGTGCCTATAAGTAACAATTACTTCTATTTGGTTCACAAATGGGGAAATGATCTTCATCCGTTACGAAAATTTTTTATGTGGCCTTTTAAAAATGTTAAGAATTTAGGCGCAGTCTTAATTGTAATTAGTCTTTTGTTGACACTTATGGTACCTGAGGGCTTATTTTCAAAAAAGGTGTCTAGCGGTGAGTTTTGGGTGGTCTTTTTCTTTATGTTCAAATCTATTGTTGCTGTTGTAGTTTTTTATGGTTTTGCGCTGGGTAAAAATTTTAATCCGGCAATTTGGAACAGTAAATATTTTAATTCTTAGACGCAGGAAATTAAGGTATCGATAAGGTAACTCGTATTTACCTAACGAACGTATGTTTTTTTTAATCTAAGTTCGATTTTTCTATTATAGACCCAAAAACTGTCAACATTCTGGAAAATGGGGACAAAAATTAACATGTTTTGAATTAATCGAACTTAGATTTTAGTTAAAGAAAATGGTGTAAGGCACTCCCGGTAGGTCTGTATTATCTATGAATTTAAGATTAGGCGACGGTTTTATTCGAAGAAGCCCACCCAAATTGGCGTTGTTTTTCTTTTTATAACCAACAAGAATTAGATCGTTTTTAGAATCATAGGAGACCATTGTGGTATCTTCAATTTTAAATTCGAACTCCCTCTCTTCTAAGGTTAACAGATTTTCGTATAGATATAAAATAGCTGTATTAGTCGAAAAATCATAAACAGCTGGAATTTTGGAATAACTGGGACTAAATTCCGTTTGCATTGAGTAAAAAAGGCGACTACCTGCAAAATAACTATTATCAGAATAACCTATTTTTGGTTCTTTTCCATCTAGATAACGTACTTCAGAAATAACTGCAAACGTATTTTTGTTAATTATGGTGTGCAGCTTTGGATAAGTCACAAGGATATCCCCACTGGTGTTTTTTATAATTTTTTGAACATTTGGACCCAAATTCTTTTGATGAATTAGTTGTTTGGTGGTCCTATCTAACATCGCAAGGCTATAATCCTCTGTTTCATCTTCATCGAAAAGAAGAATAAACAAGTTATCCCCCGAAAATGAGAGTTGAAGTGGTTTTTTATCTAGTGCTATATCTGTAAAGTTGGTGTCATGGTCAGAATTATTAGTGTCGATTATGCGGATATAAAAAAAATTGTCCTTTGCAGTCGAAGGGATTTCATAGGCGATAAAAAACATGTTGAGATTATGGGCGATAGCTGCGATTTCTAATTCGCAAGCATCCAAATCATGAAAAACTTCTAGATTTATGGTGTTATTGGTATTAAAATTATGAAAGTTTAAAACCCCATTACAATTTGATAATGTGCTGTAAGAGCCTAACTCATTGCCGTCAGTATAGGTGATTTGAGGTAATTGTATATTGAGAAAATTTTCGGAATCAGTATTTATAGAAATCGATTCTAAATTGGCATTTAGCAACGCACTCCGGAGTGCACCTTCTTTTTCTATTACTATCTCATAGTCCACATCAACACTAACCGTACTTTCATTGGAAATGTCGTTCTCAGACTTGGAACAACCAATTATAAGCACAACAAAAAGCATGAAGTAACTACAGTAGGTTTTCATAATGTAAGAATTGGGGTTCTACAAAATTTAAACAGGAATAGCGTACATTTTTTCACGCAACTCCTTTATCGTCCTATCAGACATATATTCATCAAACGTTAAATATCTGTCAATATTACCTTTTGGAGTTAATTCTATGATTCTATTGGCTACGGTTTGTGCAAATTCGTGGTCATGAGTTGTAAAAAGTATATTTCCTTTAAAATTTTTGAGCGAATTATTAAAAGTGGTTATACTCTCTAAATCCAAATGATTGGTTGGCTCATCTAGCATTAAAACATTGGCTCTTAGCATCATCATTCTGCTGAGCATGCAACGTACTTTTTCTCCTCCGGATAAAACCGTGCACTTTTTTAGTGCTTCTTCTCCGCTGAATAACATCTTACCTAAAAAACCTCGGATGTAAACCTCCTCTCGTTCTTCTTCTGTTTTAACCCATTGACGTAACCAATCTACAAGATTTATATTCTCCGTAAAAAAACTGGAATTATCAGCAGGCAAGTACGACTGATTTGTGGTAATACCCCACTGAAAACTGCCACTAGTAGCTTTTTTATTACCGTTCAGAATTTCGTAAAACGCGGTGGTAGCTCTGGAATCTTTAGATATGAGTGCTACTTTGTCTCCTTTTGCTAGGTTTATATCAACATTTTGAAACAGTAAATCCCCATCTTCTGAAAATGCAGACAATTTTTCAACATTCAAAATCTGGTCACCTGCCTCACGTTCCTTATCAAAAATAATGGCCGGGTATCTTCTGCTGGATGGTTTAATGTCTTCAACTTTTAATTTGGCAAGCATTTTTTTTCGGGATGTTGCTTGTTTACTCTTAGCAACATTAGCACTAAACCGAAGAATGAACTCTTGAAGCTCTTTTGCTTTTTCTTCTGACTTTTTATTTTGTTGTGCTCGCTGACGTGCGGCTAGTTGACTACTCTCATACCAAAAAGTGTAATTACCGGAGTACAAGTTTAGTTTCCCAAAGTCAATATCACCAATGTGGGTACATACAGAATCCAGAAAGTGCCTATCGTGAGATACCACAATAACAGTATTCTCATAATTTGCCAGAAAATTTTCTAACCAACTAATGGTTTCGTAATCCAGATCGTTAGTTGGCTCATCCATTATTAGCACATCGGGATTTCCGAAAAGCGCCTGAGCTAGCAATACCCGAACTTTTAATTTCGAATCTACATCTGCCATTAAGGTAAAATGGAACTCCTCCGCTATACCTAGATTTGACAATAGTGCTGCGGCATCACTATCAGCAGTCCATCCATTCATTTCTTCAAATCGCACCTGAAGCTCTCCTATTCTATTAGCATTAGCATCACTGTAATCGGCATACAAAGCGTCCATTTCGGTTTTTATTGCAAATAATGGCTTATTACCCATTACCACCGCCTCAAGAACTGTAAACTCATCATAGGCGTTGTGGTTTTGCTCTAAAATAGACATGCGTTTTCCAGGTTCCAGGCTAACACTACCTGATGTTGGGTCAATTTGTTTGGAAATAATTTTTAAAAAAGTAGATTTTCCGGCACCATTGGCTCCTATAATGCCATAGCAATTGCCTGAAGTAAACGTTGCATTTACTTCATCAAAGAGTACTCTTTTTCCAAATTGTACAGATAAATTTGAGACCGTTAGCATAAGGTTATTTTATTTTTTGCAAAAATAGTGAAAATTTAAGGCCTAATCCAAGAATCAAATAACATTAGAGCTAAAAGGGTTTAACGCTAAAAAGCTATTTTTAACGCACAATTAACAGCCTCAGAGTATGGCGTTTAGTAGATTTGTACGTTATATGGTAAATTTTTGCATATGATTAAAAATTTTTACTATTCTTTTTTTCTTTTAATTCTAAGTTGCAGTGTTATCGAAAAAGGTTCTTCCGGAGTCTTCTTTGCGGGGGAAATAGTAAATCCAACTGATAAATATGTTGTGTTATACAAGAATGAGGTCGCTATAGATTCTGCCTTGTTGAATGAACATAACATGTTTTCTATTGAGTTAAGTAGTATTGAAGATGGTCTGTACCATTTTAATCATAGCCCGGAGCTACAGTATGTGTTTTTAGAGAAGGGAGACAGCCTCCTTGTGCGTTTGAATACTGTTGATTTTGATGAGTCCCTTATTTTTGCCGGTAAAGGAGAAGAAATAAACAATTTCTTATTGGAAATATTTTTAAAAGAAGAAGAGGAAGAACCTTTGATAAATGCTTCCTATGTTCTTGATCCAAAAGAGTTTAGCTTTAAAATAGATTCCTTACGAGAACGAAAGATAAACTTACTTAATGAGCTACTTTCCCAAATGAATTTATCCAATAACGCTTTGGAAGTTGCGAGGGCAAGCATAGACTACAATTCTTATATTAGTAAGGAAAAGTATCCCTTTTATCATAAAAAACGAACAGGGAAAGAAACAATTCCAAAGCTTGATAAAGACTTTTATGAATACCGGGATAACATTTCATACAACAACAAAAATCTTACCTATTTCCGGCCTTATTACAATTTTATGAAATACCATTTTGGAAATCTGTCGTATATGACATGTAACCACAATTGTGATTCTACTAAAGAAAATGAGCATAAAAATAAACTACATTATAGTAAACATACTCTAAAGCTTATAGATAGCCTTGTTCAGGAAAAGAATTTAAGAGACAATTTATTTCGTAATGTTGCCATGGATTATTTATTGAAAGTGAGGGATAACATGGAAAACAATAAGTTATTTATTGATGAATTCCTTAAATTGTCAGGAAACAATCAACATATTAAAGAAATAAATAAATTGTATGATGGTATCAAAAGTATGCAGCCTAACAAAGAATTACCCAATCTTGAGGTTTACACTGTTGAAGGAAAAGAAATTACACTTGCTGAAATAGCTAATAATGAGAATGTAGTATTTTACTTTTGGTCTGCTACCCAAATTAAGCATTTTGAAAAGCTTACTATTTATTTGGAGGAGTTGAGAATGAAATACCCTGATTATAAATTTGTTGGGGTTAACTGGAATACAAATAAAGAAAAATGGATTTCTCTCATGGATGCCAAGCGTTTGGATAGGGACCAACAATACAGAACAGAGAATTTTGACGAGTTAGCAAAAACTTTGGTTTTTGATGATTTTAATAAGGTGATTATTGCTAAGAACGGGGTTATTGTAGATGGGTTTGCAAACTTGTATACTTCGTTTAAGGGAAAGTAAATTAAGGCAGTAATAAATAATCCCGATAACAGCGATTTAGCTATGTTATCGGGATTATTTGTATGCTGTAAATAAGATATCTAATTCCCCTTTTTATAATCTGCCAAAAACTTTGCTAATCCTAAATCCGTTAAAGGATGATATAACAAGCCTTCTATGGAAGATAATGGACCTGTAATTACATCTGCTCCCAGTTTTGCACAATCAATAACATGCATAGTGTGTCTTACAGAGGCAGCCAGAATTTGGGTTTCAAAATCATAATTGTCGTATATAAGACGGATTTCTGAGATTAGATTTAATCCGTCTGTTGAAATATCATCTAATCTACCAATAAATGGAGAAACATAGGTAGCTCCTGCCTTGGCAGCCAATAAAGCCTGTCCGCAAGAAAATACTAGCGTACAATTGGTTCTAATACCTTTATCGGAGAAATATTTTAACGCTTTAATTCCGTCTTTAATCATTGGGATTTTAACTACAATTTGATCGTGTAATTCGGCCAATTCCTCTCCTTCTTTAATCATTGCGGCGTAATCTGTGGCAATAACTTCTGCTGAAACATCGCCATCTACAATGTTGCAGATATCTACATAGTGCTTTAAAATGTTGTTTCTGCCTGTTACCCCTTCCTTTGCCATAAGCGAAGGATTTGTGGTAACTCCATCTAAAACACCTAGTTCTTGCGCCTCTTTAATTTGCCCCAAATTGGCCGTGTCGATAAAAAATTTCATGATAATTCTATTTATTTGTTAGTGAAAATAGCTTGGCTTTTAATGCCTGCAAAATTACAATTTATAATGGTTTAAAAGTAGTTTCTCATATACTTTATCGGGTAAAACTTTCTTTAAGACCAAAGAAAATCGTTGCATGTAGGAACCTACCTGATAGTGAACTTTTGGATTTCTTTTTTGAATGATATGATAAACCTTTTGTGCAACCTGATGTGGATTGTTTGCGGTGTCTACTTCTTTATTGATTAATTCAAGAGTACTTTCATATGCTTTCTTATAGGGAGAGCCTTCTATAATAGGCGCATGATAACGTCCTACGGCAATATTAGTAGCAAAGTCTCCCGGAGCCAAATTGGTGATATGAATACCATGGTCTTTCACCTCAAGGCGCAAAGCTTCTGTCAGGAGTTCTAATGCACCTTTACTCGCAGAGTAAATACCTCTGTATGGTAAGCCCATATAGCCCGCGATTGAAGTTATGTTTATAATTAGGCCTTTTTTTTCTTTCCGCATATAAGGAAGAACTCCCTTAATCATAGCTATTGGACCATGAAAGTTTGTTCTAAAAGCATTTAAAATTTCATTCTCCGGGGTTTCTTCAATTGGTCCTGTTATCCCTACTCCTGCATTGTTCACCAAAACATCAATTTTACCTTCTTTCGCTAATAGGTTAGTGATGGCTTTTGTAATACTAGATTCATCTCTTACATCTAGTTCTAATAAGTTAAAGTGCTCAAAATCTTTGTGTAAAGCCACGTTCCTTGTTGTCCCGTAGACAGTGTAACCTTTTTCGGTTAAATAGATACTAATTGCCTTGCCTATTCCTGAGGTGCCTCCCGTAATCAAAACAACCTTATGCTCCATTAAAATCCTATTAGATTACAAATTAACAAATAAAAAAGAAATTACAATACGCGATTGAAAAGCGCTGTATCAACTGATTTATGGATTCTAAAAAAATACAAATTAGGATATTCTTGCGAAGAAAAATGGCAAGCGACCTACATCGCACCGCTACAACCACATACCCTTGCTGCGTTCCCACCCTGGGGGATTTTGCAGGAGCTGGTCGTGTAGGACTTGCCGGTGCAAATATACAATCTTTTAAATTTGGCACAATC
>JBGTEN010000240.1:0-2889 GCA_041747755.1 Arenibacter sp.
TCAATACCGTCTTCCAATCTCTCCCCATCTGTCTTCTGCTCTCTGCAGGAAGAAAATACGATAAGAGAAACTACAGTAAACAAAGTAAGCGCGTAATGCATTAAGCTCTTTTTCATAGTATTCTATTTTAGTTTAATTAAACTTTTCTTCTTCCTGAAATTAAAGAAATTACAAAAAGTACAATAAAAATAAAGAATAGTATTTTAGCTATTCCCGCAGCGCCGGCGGCTATTCCTCCGAATCCAAAAACGGCAGCAATTATTGCAAGTATTATAAAAGTAACTGTCCAACGTAACATAATATTTGTTTTTTAAGGTTATACATAATAGAATTGGCGGTCTTCCAATTCTATTTAACAAAGATGTTGAAAATAGAAAATCCCGTTTAACCGTATCGGTTTAATAATTAACGCATTAGGCCTTTTGTAGGTCAGTGACCATATTATGGGATAAGCTGACGCACAATTTCCGGAACATTTTTGTACAACAAAGGCCTCAAAGTTGTTTCCTGAGATTGGTTCTTCTTGAAAAAATCTCTTGAAATAGTATGTGCCTCAAAGGTATAACCCTTGGGAATATCCGGTATTTGGGGTATTTTATTGAGTATTAGACCTTTGCTTAACCAGCGATTTTCCCAGCCTTTGGGGATAACAAATGGCATTACCTCCTCTATATGCTGCACCTTTTTAATAAAATTTGTTGAAGGTTGTGTAAGTATGGAAAACGTGATAAAACCATCATCTAGAATATTATAAATACCCGCTACACCAAAAGGTTTACGAGTGTCTAAATGCACATAATAGGGATATAGATGCCCCTTGAATAAAACCGCCGTAAAAAAACCCGTAACAAGAACAACGCATCTTCTTTGTTCAAAGGATTCGGAGTACCATGTCCTTTTTTTAATTGCGGCAACCTCTATATTTAGGGTGTTGGAAAAGTCCTGAAAGATGTTCCAGTCTTCTCTAAATCCTTGTGGAAGTAAGCCCCAAATACCCTTTGAAATTTGATTAGGTTGTCCCATGGTTATTATAGGAAGACAAGCTTCACTTAATCCGTTGAATACAGATTCCGGTTGATAAAGCCTGGGATGTCTGAATGATCGATGAAATTGTTTTTCAATAGCAGCCGTATCGGCCGTATTTGATAATTTATAATACATGGGTCCGATTCTTTATGCAAGTTCGCTAAATACAGGACAGGAGATTGCTTTAAAAGATTTTATTCATAACTCTTTTGAACGCAAATACTAAATAATTCTGAGGAACAGGACAGCCTGCACTACGCAAATACTTCTTTTAGTATTATACCGGAAGTTTATTAGTCTAATTGACCGCTATTTTCCTTTGCCTAACGTAAAAGCCTCAGGAAAATCCAAGGTGCGTATTGGAAATGGAATGGTAATATTATTCTTGTCAAATGCAGCTTTTATTGCAATAATAGCTTCAGATTTCGCTTTAGCCAGTTGAAATGCGGACTTAGAATCTACCCAGAAACGCGCCTCAAAATTAATAGAACTGTCGCCAAATTCTTTATATAAAAAAACAACTTCTTCTTCCGGATTGAGAAGAGTAAATGTTTGGGAGAGCGTTTGCTTTACCAGTTTTTGAACAAATTCAAGATCCGAATCATATGCTATTCCACACTCCACAATAACACGGGAACTAGGTGTTGATGAAAAATTTTTAATCGGGTTCTCCAAGACCAATTTGTTTGGTAAATAAACCAGGTTATTATCGCGTTGCCTTACAGTTACCGTTCTAAGATTAATATCTACAACTTCCCCTTCATAGCCATTACTAATAATCCAATCTCCAAATTTAACCTGATCAATATAAGAGAGAACTATTCCCGAGTAAGTGTTAGATAAGGCGCCTTGTAAAGCCAGACCAATTGCTAAACCCGCCACTCCGGCACCTGCCAAAATGGTGTTTAAGGTTTTGCTTAGGTCTAAAATTCCCAACACCAAAAACATCCCAAACAAAATTACCAAGACAGATACTAACTTAGAAATAAGGTGCTTCATGGAAGTTTGAAGACTGCTATTTTTAAGTAGCCGAAGCATTAAGCGACTAAGGTATTTTGATAGAAAAATGACTATTAAAAAAACCAAAAAAGCAATGATAATGTTGGGCAAACTAACAATAAGGTCGTTTAACCAATCTACAAGTCGCTCCGTCATCTTTTTCCAGGCGCCTTTCAATTCTAAATCATCCATAGAAACAATTATATAAATACTATCTAAGTATTACGGCCATTTAAAAGATAAGATACATAAATTTATTCGGGTAATAAAGTAAGTCCAAAATCAGTAAACAAAAAACGCCCCTTCACGGGACGTTTGTAGATATTTCAAATCTAGAATCTATTTAAAGATTTTACGAATAAGATAAATTATACCTATTCGTTTTATGGCACCTAATCCTGTTTGAATCCAATGATAGGGTTTCATTATCTCATGTAATTCATATTTTAGACCCTTCATTTCCTCTAAAGCAATTTTACGCTCCAAGTTTAGCTTTTTAAGGTCAAGGTCAATCTCGTGAAATGATTTATAACTTTTCATTCTTCATCAAAAAAGGTGATTGACATTTTTTCAATAACTTTTCTATCAATTTGCTTTCTTAACAAATAAATAATGAACGCAATCAAGAACAGACCTCCGCCAATAATTAAACAGGCCAGAGGCAAACTTCCCAAGTATTCTCCTAAAGCAAGAGAGCCTGCAACTGTAATGAATATGATTCCCAGAAAAACGAGACTACCCAAAAGCACCATCTTACAGAAGAAAGAAAATGAGGAGGTAAGCTGTTGGAAAATTTTTAACCGATAGTATTCCCCGGATTTATTTAAATAATTTTCTCCAAAGTCTAGTGCTTTGCCGGTTGTA
>JBGTEN010000241.1:0-1955 GCA_041747755.1 Arenibacter sp.
CGGAATAGGTCAAATCATCATCAGTAACACTACCGTATTTCTGCTTAAATTTTCCTTTTACTTGTTTCCATTTTCCTTCTAATTGATCGCTATTCATAATGTCAATTTTTAAAGTTACTATTTCTTTATGACAGCAAGTTAGGGATTGTGGCTGCTTTCTATTGATGCAAATAAGTTGATTGTTGCTACAAATGAAATTCTACCTTTAAGTTCTTTGTCTCGAATACGGGACGCACGGCGGGTTGAGGTTCTCATAGATTTATTTTAGAAAGTTTCACAAGAAATTCAATTGACGTATTTTTAAGACTTACTAACCAATCAATTAATGTTACATGAAAATATCAGGGGAAGAAAAAAAATGGAAGAACGAAACTCAGAAATAAGACAGAAATTAATTACTCATTTTTCTAAAGATAGTCATACAGAGTTTACAGTTGAAAAAGTCTTTACTTCGTTTAATATTGATGGTAAACCTACATGTGAAGTTGATATGATTGTTTGCGGTCGAAGAGTGATAAATAGTCCTATTAATACAATAACTTATGATAAAGACACTTTTCAAAAGTTGGTAAATAACTTAGCAAAAGAGGTAGATTTTTGTAGAGAGTTGAAGCAAAATAATACGATATGAAATCAGGGGATTTATAAAAATTTTTTTTGGCTATGGGGCAATATATTAAACAAAAATTATTTCCAAATCAAAAGACCCTAAATCGTAATGATTTAACAACACTAATTGTATTTTCTCTTAGGAGCACTTCTAGTATGTGGTTTTACATAAGTCCCATCCTTTCGATAATAACCCTTTACATGCACGGTTCCTGAATTAGACCGTGAATTATATTTGGGTATTCTATTTGAATTATAGGAAGACCTAGAATAATTGCTAATAGAACCGCGATAATTTGTATTATATCCCCAACCATTATACTTCAGCCACTTAATTTTCCTATGGTTGGCTTTGACTCGGGAATTTATATAAACAGTTGTACCTTTAGGGATATTGGTTTTAATAGAACTATTTTGCGAAGTCGATGCATATAATGGAGTATCTTCTTCTAAAACAACGGTATAATAGTTAGTAACGCATGAATTGTTGCATAAAATAAGAATTAATCCAATTATGTAATATAATCCCTTCATTGTTTAAAGTTAATTCAATTATCAATACAACCATCTCTACAAAAAAAAATTTGATTTGTTTTACTTTAAAATTCCTTCAACTTTTTACCATTACCGTCATAAACACCTTGTTCCACAAGACTTGAAAGAGTAATTCTATATTTAATTAACCAAATCTTGTCTTCTATTAAATTAAATTGACGTTCCACAATTCCTTGAGACGGTAAAGGTATTGAGTCATATTTCTTAGCGATAAACATTAATGAATCCCACTCTCTTTCAATTGGTTCAATACTTTTTAAAACATCATCTAGTAAACTTAGATTATTGGTTGCCAAGCCCTTTTGCCAAATTGAGTCTTTACCATCTGGTGCGTATTCCCACTTTCCTAACCTTTCCAATTCCGCACTCATTTTTAACAATATTTCCAGATACACAGTATCCCTATTATTTTCTCTTTGTTCTGCACAGGAAATAATTAAGGTAAAAAGTAATAATGCCCCTAATGTCTTCATTCTTTGGTAGTTTTAATTTAAAGATAGTAAATTATTAACTCCAAAATTTTGGTTATCCCCTAATAAATCATAACATTCATTCAGCTTTATCAAGCCCGCTCTGCGTCCCGAGGTTTCGGGATACAACTTCGCAGCCTTATTTTGTTCGCTTACTGAGAACGGTACGAAGTTGTATTGCCAAATTAAAAATTCAATCTCAAGCCATAATTTAAATTTAATAATTGTATTTTTGATAGTATCAAATGATAGTATCACGAATGAACCCACCTTACGAAATAACCGCTGCTATTTTAAAATTAGTAAGTTCCATTTCAGAAA
>JBGTEN010000242.1:0-1660 GCA_041747755.1 Arenibacter sp.
GGGAACTCCATGGTATTTGGATTGCCTTACTTATTTGGATGGGAATTAGAGCAGCCGCATTGGTATGGAAATTCCGAAGAAAATTTCGTCCGCTATTGCAAAAGGTTTAATTTTAAACAAAAGATTATGAAATGGCAACAACCAGACCAGGTGGAAGTTTATATACTAAAATTGATCAAAAGATTGCGATTGTAGAATTTGGCCATCCGGCAAGTAATTCCTTTGTTTTGGAGCTATTGGACAGGTTGACTTCTGAATTCCAAAAGCTATCCGAGAATGATGCCATCACCTTAATTGTCTTAAAATCAGAAGGCGAAGGTGCTTTTTGCGGAGGTGCTTCTTTTGATGAACTCATGGCGGTATCTACGCTTGCAGAAGGCAAAGTGTTTTTTAGCGGTTTTGCTAACCTGATAAATGCCATGCGTAACTGTAAGAAGATCATAGTGGGTCGTGTTCAAGGAAAAGCTGTCGGGGGTGGAGTAGGACTCCTTGCAGCCTGTGATTATGTTTTTGCAACGAATGCAGCAGCTATCAGACTTTCCGAGCTTAGTATTGGTATTGCTCCTTTGGTTATTGCCCCGGCAGTGGAACGAAAAATTGGAACATCAGCACTATCCGAAATGTCGCTTGCCCCAACCGAATGGAAAAATGCGTATTGGGCTCAACAAAAAGGCCTTTATGCCAAGGTTTTTGAAAGTCTGAAAGAAATGGATAAAGAACTGATTTTTTTCACTGAGAAGCTGGCTTCTTATAATCCGGAAGCCCTCTCAGAATGGAAAAAAGTGCTATGGCAAAATACAGGGCATTGGGATTCCCTTCTGGTGGAGCGGGCAGAAATTACTGGTAAATTAGTCTTGTCTGAGTTTACCAGAAAAGCACTGGCTGCCTTTAAATCGTAAGTTTTAGTTGTTGTAAAAATAAAATCATGTAAGAACTATTATGAAACGCCTTCTTCTTTTACTATTGCTTCCCTTTTTTATATACTCTTATTGCTTTTCACAATCAAAAATTAGTTATAAAAACAATCTTACAATAGTTGGCAAAATAAATGAGCCAATTGATATCACCTTTAAAACAATTAAGTCCCCTACTGTAAATCCATTTGATCTTCATTTTGGTGCTACTTTTAAAGACAAAAACGGAACCACCTTAAGCATCCCCGGTTTTTACAATGGTGATGGGAAATATATCGTCAGATTTTACAGTCCCCAATCGGTGGTTTGGGATTTTGAAACTTACTCTTCCGTTCCTGAATTATCAGGAAAAAGGGGTTCTATATCATTTAAGGAAAATGAAAATCCGGAGGTCTTGGGAATGGTGATCGTTGACAAGGAAAACCCGAATAAGTTTCAATATGCAAACGGTGACCCTTATTTTGCCCTTGCATTTGAACTGGACTGGCTTTTTGCGTTGGACTATGGTATCAAAAAAGGAATCCCAAAAACAGAAAAAATCATAACTGAGGTAAAAAACAATGGATTTAATCAAGTAGTAATGAACGTCTACGCCTATGATGTAAGTTGGGAAATTGCCGAAAATGTACCCAAAGAATATTTTTATGGAAAACCTGAGTATTCCATCTTCGAAGGAAATAACCAAAATCCTAATTTTAATTCTTTAAATCTGGATTTCTTTAATCACTTTGATAATGTCATTGCGC
>JBGTEN010000243.1:0-1660 GCA_041747755.1 Arenibacter sp.
GGGAACTCCATGGTATTTGGATTGCCTTACTTATTTGGATGGGAATTAGAGCAGCCGCATTGGTATGGAAATTCCGAAGAAAATTTCGTCCGCTATTGCAAAAGGTTTAATTTTAAACAAAAGATTATGAAATGGCAACAAGCAGACCAGGTGGAAGTTTATATACTAAAATTGATCAAAAGATTGCGATTGTAGAATTTGGCCATCCGGCAAGTAATTCCTTTGTTTTGGAGCTATTGGACAGGTTGACTTCTGAATTCTATAAGCTATCTGAGAACCCTAACATTACCCTTATCGTTTTAAAATCGGAAGGGGATGGTCCGTTTTGCGGGGGTGCATCGTTTGATGAATTAATGGCCGTGTCCACGCTGTCAGAAGGCAAAGTCTTTTTTAGTGGATTTGCCAACCTGATAAATGCTATGCGCCAATGTAAAAAGGTCATTGTGGGTCGGGTTCAAGGAAAAGCGGTTGGTGGTGGAGTGGGACTCATTGCAGCCTGTGATTATGTTTTTGCTGCAGACGCAGCGGCTATTAGACTTTCCGAGCTTAGTATTGGCATTGCTCCTTTGGTTATTGCACCGGCAGTGGAACGAAAAATTGGAACAGCAGCACTATCTGAAATGTCGCTTGCCCCAACCGAATGGAAGAATGCGTATTGGGCTCAACAAAAAGGTCTTTATGCCAAGGTTTTTGAAAGTTTGAAAGAAATGGATAAGGAACTGGAGTTTTTCTCTGAAAAGCTGGCTTCTTATAATCCGGAAGCCCTCGCAGAATGGAAAAAAGTGCTCTGGGAAAATACAGGGCACTGGGATACCCTTCTGGTGGAGCGGGCAGAAATTACTGGTAAATTAGTCTTGTCTGAGTTTACCAGAAAAGCGCTGGCTGCCTTTAAATCGTAAGTTTTAGTTGTTGTAAAAATAAAATCATGTAAGAACTATTATGAAACGCCTTCTTATTTTACTATTGCTTCCCTTTTTTATATACTCCTATTGCTTTTCACAATTAAAAGTTAGTTATAAAAACAATCTTACACTAGTTGGCAAAATAAATGAGCCAATTGATATCACCTTTAAAACAATTAAGTCCCATACTATAAATCCTTTTGATCTTCATTTTGGTGCTACTTTTAAAGACAAAAACGGAACTACATTAGCAATCCCCGGCTTTTACAATGGTGATGGAAATTATATTATTAGATTTTCCAGTGGCCATTCTGTGGATTGGGATTTTGAAACTTACTCTTCCGTTCCTGAATTATCAGGAAAAAGGGGTTCTATATCATTTAAGGAAAATGAAAATCCGGAGGTCTTGGGAATGGTTATCGTTGACAAGGAAAACCCGAATAAGTTTCAATATGCAAACGGTAACCCTTATTTTGCCCTTGCATTTGAACTGGACTGGCTTTTTGCGTTGGACTATGGTAACAAAAAAGGAATCCCAAAAACAGAAAAAATCATAACTGAGGTAAAAAACAATGGATTTAATCAAGTAGTAATGAACGTTTACGCCTATGATGTAGGTTGGGAAATTGCCGAAAATGTACCCAAAGAATATTTTTATGGAAAACCTGAGTATTCCATCTTCGAAGGAAATAACCAAAATCCTAATTTTAATTCTTTAAATCTGGATTTCTTTAATCACTTTGATAATGTCATTGCGC
>JBGTEN010000244.1:0-2602 GCA_041747755.1 Arenibacter sp.
ACCATGGGCTCATTTAAGACCATCCAGTGTTTTACACGATCTCCAAACTCGTTTGCACAAAGGGTTACATAGGCTTCAAACCATATAATAATATCCCGGTTTGTCCAGCCGCCTTTTTCTTCCAAAGCGTGGGGAAGATCCCAGTGATAAAGAGTTACCCATGGGGTTATACCACATTCCAGACAAAAGTTAATTACCCTATTGTAAAAATCTATTCCATTTTCACTGCTTTCGCCATAACCATTGGGGATTATCCTGGACCAGGATAGCGAGAACCTGAAATTCTTGATATTCATGGATTTCATGAGTAAAATATCCTCCTGATACCTATTATAAAAATCACAGGCTACTTCCCCATGATGCCCTTGGAAAATAGCTCCTTTTTTGGAGACAAACCTATCCCATATAGACATTCCTTTGTCATGATGGGCATGCGCACCTTCTATTTGATAAGCAGCCGTAGAGACCCCCCAAACAAAATCTTTTCCAAAATCTTCTTTCTTTAATTTAAACTTTGGAATATTTGTTTTATAATTCATGTGGTCAAACACTATGCTTAGAGCGATTTGGATTCTTCTAATAACTGATCAATAATATGCGCTGTAATATCCGGATAATCTACAGTTACCAAGGTATCCTGCTCCACCCAATTCATAAGGCCTTTAAGATGCTTCTTTTTTAAGGATTTTATTACGGGGACTCCCATTTCACGTAAGGCAGCGGTGTTGCATTGCTGTTCATACTGTCCTTTCATGGGGATGACCATTAGCTTTTTCTTCATGTAAAGCGCTTCCGCCGGAGTTTCAAATCCGGCACCACATAAAATACCTTTGCTGCTTGCCATGCTTGCTACAAAAGCCTCGTTTTTAATGGGTTGTATGGAAATATTTTTATCAAAAAACTCCTTTTGGTTGTGTTTCGAAAAAACCTCCCACTTTACATTTTTAACCTTGGAGAGCATGTTGAGTAATTTTTCATCACTATAAGAGGGGAGGTAAACAGTGTAGTGATCCCCCGTTGTGCAAACACTTTTTCTTATATCCTGACGAATAACCGGGGTAAAGATGTTTTCGTGATAATTCTTAAAATGAAATCCATATTGGTGTGTAGTCGGGGCGTAATTTTTAAGTATAAATTGTCCCATCAGATCCCTTTCTTTGGGTTTAGGAGCAGAAGGGGATAGCACTGCTGCTTGATGACTAAGACTAATACAAGGTTTATGTTGCAATTTACAAGCCCATGCAGAAACCGGTTCAAAGTCATTGATAATCAAGTCATATTCATGAATAGGCAGACTTTTTATTTCCTTTTGTAGTCGTAGCGTATTGGCTTTGACATAGGTGCGCCACATATTAACCCCACCTTTTTTTCCGAAAATAAAACTGAGGCCCTTAAGCTGATACTTTACCGGGTAAGGTAGTTGAATGTCGGCCTGCGTTCCGCTAACCAGTAAATCTAGTATAATATTCTTTTTTTGTAATAGGGGGATAATGTCCCTAGCTCTGCTTAAATGACCGTTTCCAGTACCTTGAATTGCATATAGTATTTTCATTTATAAGTATTAGCCACGGGCTTTAATTTAAATAATTCCCCGATGGCTCTGCCTCAAGGATAGTCTGTTTCAGGAAATTTTTTATTAGGAGTTAGCTTCAGGCTTTCCTTGGATGATGCCTCCCATTTGGAATTCTCTTACCAAATTTTGAAAAAGCACGCTGGTTTCCAATACATCCTCTTTTTCAAGAGATTCTTCCATCGTATTTTTTATCACAAGATCATCGGCGTAGTTGTAGAGATTCCAATTTCCTTCATAATATTCCAAGGAAGTCAGGTTTTCTATCCAATCCCCGGAATTAAGGTAAATAACGGAACCATCTTCTCGGGATATAGTTTTTATCTCCGGTTGATGTATATGTCCGCAAACCACATAATCGTAGTTATTTTGTATGGCGATATCTGCTGCCACATTTTCAAAGTTATGGATGAATTTAATGGCCGATTTTACACCATTCTTAATTTTTTTGGACATGGAAATGGGTTCCCAACCAAATTTTAGACGTACAAGATTAATTCCTCTGTTTAATAAAATAAGGAAATCGTACCCCACGGCCCCTAGTTTTGCAATCCATTTAGAATGTTGCATGGTAATATCAAATACATCGCCATGAAAAAACCAGGCTTTTTTGCCTTTTAGATTAAGCACTACCTTGTTTACAATACTAAAAGATCCCATTTTAAATCCTACAAACTTGCGAAGCATTTCATCATGGTTTCCGGTAACATAATATACTTTAACCCCATTAGAAACCCATTCCATAATCAGCTTTATTACCTTCATATGCGATTTGGGCCAGTACCGTTTACTAAATTGCCAGACATCAATTATATCCCCATTGAGAATCACTTTCTTGGGGTCTATGGATTTTAGATATTTTGTAAGTTCCTTCGCATGACACCCATAGGTGCCAAGATGTACGTCGGATATTACCACAATATCAACTGCTCTTTTTTTCATGGAACTTGACTATTTAGTTTCTTTTTAATTCTGTTAAAATTAAGGGGCGAAAAGTACGTGCTTAATTGGTCTTTAAAACGATTTACTATC
>JBGTEN010000245.1:0-10561 GCA_041747755.1 Arenibacter sp.
TGAAACAATAAGTCTACCAACATTAGGTAAGGGATACACTTATGAAATAGATGAAGTTCAGAAATGCCTATCCGAAAATAAACTACAAAGCGACTTGTGGAACCATAAAAATAGCATAGACCTGATAACGCTTCTAGACCAAATACGAACCCAAAATAGTATTAAATTTACATTTGAGTAACAAAGTAAAATGTGGAGTATAACATTTTATTCAAATTTTGCGATATTTGAGGTCACAAATAAACGAACAGAAAATGGGAATGAATAAGAACACAGTACTCGCATGGGCCACTTTCATAATGATAATTGTAGGGCTTGGCCTTATTTCTTTGGGTGCTTTTCGATATAACGATGTAGCTGGATGGGGATTTGCTGCTGTTGGCATAGGTTTTTTTGCCATTGCTTGGGTGTTCAATGCATTAAAAGGGCGGGTATAATTATTTTTTAAGATTAACTTATTTCATGTTGTTGTATGTCTGATGATAAGAAGGTGATTTTCTCCATGTCGGGGGTCACAAAAACCTATAAAACCGCTAATACTCCGGTTCTAAAGAATATCTATTTAAGCTTTTTTTATGGCGCAAAAATCGGAATTCTTGGTCTTAATGGTTCAGGTAAATCTACATTGCTAAAAATTATTGCCGGGGTAGACAAAAACTATCAAGGTGATGTTGTTTTTTCCCCGGGATTTAATGTAGGCTATCTGGAACAAGAACCTCAATTAGACCCTAATAAAACCGTTTTAGAAATTGTTAAAGAAGGTGTAGCCGAAACCGTTGCTATTTTGGATGAGTACAATAAAATCAATGATATGTTCGGCTTACCTGAGGTCTATGAAAACCCGGACAAAATGCAGAAACTCATGGACAAGCAAGCCGAGCTTCAAGATAAAATTGATGCTTCTAATGCATGGGAATTAGATACTAAACTAGAAATAGCAATGGATGCGCTAAGAACTCCGGATCCTGATCAAAAAATAGGGGTTCTTTCTGGGGGTGAAAAAAGAAGAGTTGCACTCTGTAGGTTATTGCTCCAAGAACCTGAAATACTTTTACTAGATGAACCGACTAACCATTTGGATGCGGAATCAGTACATTGGCTAGAACACCATTTGGCAGAATATAAAGGTACTGTTATCGCTGTGACTCACGATAGATATTTTTTGGACAATGTTGCAGGATGGATTTTGGAATTGGATAGGGGAGAAGGCATTCCATGGAAAGGAAACTACTCTAGTTGGTTAGATCAAAAGTCCAAACGTTTAGCGCAAGAGAGTAAGACAGCCTCCAAAAGACAGAAGACTTTAGAGCGAGAACTGGAATGGGTTAGACAAGGAGCGAAAGGTCGCCAAACCAAACAAAAAGCACGTTTAAACAATTATGACAAATTATTAAGTCAAGATCAAAAGCAGTTAGATGAAAAACTGGAGATCTATATTCCCAATGGACCGCGATTAGGAACCAATGTTATTGAAGCTAATGGCGTAAGTAAGGCTTTTGGAGATAAATTACTTTACGAAAATCTAAATTTTAAATTACCACAAGCCGGAATTGTTGGTATTATTGGTCCAAATGGCGCCGGAAAAACTACTATTTTTAAAATGATTATGGGCGAAGAGACTCCGGATTCCGGAGAGTTTTTGGTCGGAGATACGGCAAAGATTGCCTATGTAGACCAAAGTCATTCTAACATTATCCCGGAAAAGAGTATTTGGGAGAATTTTAGCAATAGTCAGGAATTGATACTAATGGGAGAGAAGCAGGTAAATTCCAGAGCCTACCTTAGCAGGTTTAATTTTTCAGGAAGTGAGCAAAATAAAAAGGTAAATATGCTATCCGGTGGAGAGCGTAACAGGCTTCATTTAGCAATGACACTTAAGGAAGAAGGCAACGTTTTACTTTTAGATGAGCCTACTAACGATTTGGATATTAATACGTTGAGAGCTTTAGAGGAAGGTCTAGAAAATTTTGCCGGTTGTGCGGTAATTATTTCTCACGATAGATGGTTTTTAGATCGGATTTGCACTCATATTCTGGCATTTGAAGGAGATTCTCAAGTGTATTTCTTTGAAGGATCGTTTTCAGATTACGAAGAAAATAAAAAGAAAAGGTTAGGAGGGGATCTAATGCCTAAAAGAATTAAGTATAAAAAGTTAATCCGTTAGATAAACCCAATCAATTAGAAACAAAAAAGGCTATCCATTTTGGTAGCCTTTTTTTGTTGTGCTTTAGTTTGGCACGCTTTAATACTCGGCATTGGGATACCAATCCAGTTGTACTACCTCAATGGCTGTATTGGAAGAATTTACAATTGTTTTGAATTTTTTTACATCTCCTACATCTGGGTTTCCTCTGTAATGGTAAGGATATACCTGCTTGGGTGTGAATTCCAACACTGCATCAGCAGCACTTTCAACGGTCATAGTGTAAGGTAAATTCATACAAATAAAAGCCTTATCAATATTTTTCAAAGCCCGCATCTCCGGAATATCTTCTGTATCTCCGGAGAAATAAATACGTTCTCCACCTACCGTAATTATATAACCATTGCCTCTTCCTTTGACATGAAATTGAAGGGCTTCTTCTCTTAAATTATACATAGGTATTGCCTCGACACTAATGGATTGTATTTCTTTTGATTCTCCATTATTTAACACAGCTATTTGAGAAGAAAACTTCTTCGGCATTTTATCTGCAACAGCCTGAGGAATAATAATTACAGTATTATCTATATCTAATTCTTCTAATGTCTCCAGATTAAAATGGTCTCCATGTATATCAGTAATCAAAATTAAATCTGCTTTTCGCTGTCCTTGATAAGCCGCAGCACCTCCGGTTGGATCAATATAAATAGTGCTATTTCTCCATTCAAGAACCGTTGAAGCATGTTCTATTGGTATTATTTTTAGTTCCGAATCTGCCAATTCCAACAAGGTTTCTTCCAAGACTTCGGTATTGGCTTTAACCAGTTTCTGATTTTCCTTGCATCCAAAGAGGAAGAGAATACTCAACAGCAAAATATATAATTTGCTCATATACATTAATTTAATTAATACTAGCTTCTGTTTTAAAATAATTACTCGTTTGTCTTCTTAGAGTCAATTGCATCATTTTTTTGACTTAGTACCAGTTCCATTTTTATGTCACCTCTTGTGTAAGGTTGCTCCTTTTTCATTTCAATTTCCTTAAATCCATATTTTTCGTAGATATGAAGAGCGGTATTTAGCTTCCTACTAGAATAAAGAACAATTTTATTCCATCGATGTTCTTTTGCATAGGCAATTCCATAACTTAAAAGAGCCTGACCAATTTTTAATCCCTGATAGTGCTGATCTACGGCCATTTTTCCGAGTTCATAAACCCTGTCCTCCAAAATAATAAATGAAAAACACCCCACAATTTTGTTATCCAATTCAGCAAAAAAGATAAGCCCTCCTTTTCTGATAATGCTTTCTTCACAATTATTAAGTAAAAGTTCATCTTTTGGCTCCACATAAAAATACCTCTCCAGCCAGGCTACATTCAAGTTCTTAAAATTTTCTGCTAAATGAGACTGAAATGGAATTATCCTCAGAGCCATACCTCTTATTATATGCTATCAAAGTAGTTCTAAAGTTAGCATATAACCCTATTATTTAAGCTATAGAATTATTTTTTTTTCAAAAAATCTAAATGTTTGATCTGAACGTATATAGACTGGTACAAACAAATACTTTAAATAACAAAACAAGGTTAATTAATTTTAATATTATGACTGACACAAAGAGTAACAACGGATTAAAAGTAATAGCAGGATTACTTGGTGTTATATTATTGGGAACGATAATCTACACTGTAAGTCTTTATCAAGATAAGAAAAAGACCACTGACGCCTTAACACAACAGAAAGATTTGGTTGTGGAAGATTTAAATAGCTTAAAGTCTGAGTATGATAAAGCTATTTTAGAAAGTAATGCCACCAATGAAGAGTTAGTAAATGCCCGTGACAGAATCGCTCAATACATTGACTCCGTGAAAACAATGAAAGCGGACATTTCTTCACTTTACCGTTACCGAAATCAGGTAAACATCTTAACCAAAGAAAGAGAGGAATTGCTTTCTAAGATTGATGAGCTTACAAAATCTAACACCATGATTGCAATGCAAAGAGACAGCACATTTGTTGAATTGACCAAGCAAACTGTATTTAATGATTCTTTAGTAGTTCAAAACACTCAGTTAGCCGATGTAGTTGAAAAAGGTTCTGCTTTAAATCTTTCCAGATTCACTGTTGATGCTGTTAAAGAACGTAACAGTGGTAAATTGGTTTCCACTTCAAGAGCAAATGGTACAGACAAATTTAAAATTTGTTTTACAGTTGCCGATAATGTTATTGCGCAAGCCGGAGATAGAGAATTTTTCTTAGAAGTTTTAGACCCTCAGGGCAATGTTCTTGGAGAAAGTTACTCTAAATCCAATGCTTCCGGATCCTCTGTAACTTACAGCAAAGGAACTAACTTTTATTATGAAAACAAATCTTTAGATGTATGCGACTTTATAAACAAACCTGCAGGAGATTTCCAAAAAGGAAATTACATGGTTAATGTTTATGATGACAAACTTAAATTATTAGGAACATCTAAGTTCACTTTAAAATAGTACACACTATCCATTAACTAAAAGGGCCAATCTTAACAGATTGACCCTTTTTTATTTCATAAGCTTTTTATTGACATCACACTATTTCAGAGTACCCACCATGTCTTCCGGTTTCACCCAAGCGTCGTAATCTTCCGCAGAAACGTAACCCAAATTAATGGCCTCTTCTTTTAAAGTTGTTCCATTCTTATGGGCAGTATTGGCTATTTCTGCCGCTTTGTAGTAGCCTATTTTTGTATTAAGAGCGGTAACCAACATTAAAGAATTATTTAATAATTGTTTAATGACCGGATAATTGGGTTCAATTCCCTGAGCGCAATGCAAATCAAAACTCACTGCGGCATCGCCTAAGAGTTGAGCAGATTGTAAAATATTAGCAGCCATCATTGGTTTAAACACATTTAGCTCATAATGCCCCTGAGTTCCTCCAACACTAATAGCCACATCGTTTCCTAAAACCTGAGCACATACCATAGTTAGTGCTTCGCATTGGGTTGGATTAACCTTTCCAGGCATAATAGAGCTTCCAGGTTCGTTTGCCGGAATGATAATCTCGCCTATTCCCGACCTTGGTCCTGAAGCCATCATTCTAATATCATTAGCTATTTTATTTAATGACACTGCAAGTTGCTTTAATGCACCATGACTACCTACAACCGCATCATGAGATGCTAAAGCCTCAAATTTATTCTCAGCAGTTCTAAAAGGTAAACCCGTAAACTTAGCAATATAGTCAGCAACTAATACATCGTATCCTTTTGGAGTGTTTAAACCAGTTCCAACAGCAGTTCCGCCAAGAGCCATTTCGCTTAAATGATCCAGCGTGTTCTTTAATGCTTTTAAGCCATGGTCTAACTGGGATACATAACCAGAAATTTCTTGACCAAGAGTAAGCGGCGTAGCATCCATTAAATGAGTGCGTCCTATTTTAACAACACCTGAAAATTCTTGAGACTTTTTATCTAACGTATTTCTCAGCGCTGTAATACTGGGTATTGTTACTTCAACAATCTTTTTATAGGCGGCTATGTGCATTGCCGTAGGGAAAGTATCATTAGAAGATTGCGACTTATTTACATCATCATTTGGTTGCACCGCTTTTTCTCCTTCTCCAATTTTTCTCCCGGCAAGGATTTGGGCCCTATTGGCAATAACTTCATTAACATTCATATTACTCTGAGTTCCGGACCCTGTTTGCCAAATAACCAGAGGAAATTGATCATCTAATTTACCTTCTAAAATTTCGTTGCACACTTGGGCTATATAATCTCTCTTTTCCTCTGAAAGCACACCCAATTCCCAATTGGTGTAGGCTGCGGCTTTTTTTAAATAAGCAAATCCATAAACAATATCTAAAGGCATGGATGCAACAGGGCCAATTTTAAAATTATTTCGAGAACGTTCGGTTTGAGCACCCCAGTATTTGTCTGAGGGAACCTTGATTTCTCCCATAGTATCTTTTTCTACTCTAAAGCTCATTTCTTAATGTTTTTATAAAACTCAAAGGTACTGCTTTGGAGATTTATTTCCATTTTTTTTAATTTTGATTTGTAGTATTCATCAATTTCCAAGTATCTTTGTGAAGTAATAAATTTAGAAATATGTTCGATTTTGACCAGTATTTAGGTTTTTTAGCTTTTTTAACCATTCTTACAATAGGGTTTTGGTTAATGATCTTTTTATTACTTTTTGTTGTGCCTTACTGGTTAGGAGGCAATTTGCTCGAATTATGGAAAGAAAAGCGCGAAGCCAAAAGAGCCAAGCGAAGTTTATAAAAAAAGGAGCCGATTGGCTCCTTTTTCATTTGTCATAAGTCATTTAACCTTGGAACTCAAAATCTCCATCACCATCACCATTTTGTCTTTGTCTATTTTCCTGTCTTTGATTGGTTTTTTGATTAAATCTATAGAGTAGCGATAAATTTATTTGGCGGACTCTCCACTGAAATTCACTATAAGTAAAAACGTTGTCCGTTCTAGTTTCAGTTCTTCGTATTCTTGAATTAAAAATATCACTTACATTCAGAGACAAAGTCGCCTTATCTTTTATGATATCCTTACTCATGGCCAAGTTTGTATTAAGTTCGCCCTTATTTACATTCTGCGCATCAATTGACCGCCCTCTATAAAACAGATTTGTCTGAAAATCAATATCTCCGGGCAAAGGCAATTTAGCACTAAATCTTGTAAACCAGGTAAAATTTTCAGAATCAAAATTCTGTACAATTTCTTCTCCCTGTGAGTTGGTATATTCAAAATTACCATTCAATTGTTGTTGAAAAAGGTTTAAATCCAGCGTTAATCTCCAATTTCGAATAGGGGTATAGGTGGTGGTAAACTCCATACCAAACCGCTGCTCAGTAGCTAAATTTATTGGTGATCTGGCCTGTACAGGTACAATTACCGGTTCTCCGGGGTTATCAGGATTTACTATTGTTACAAAGTCTCCCGTTTCCCTTGTTACAAATTGAAATACACCTGTAGACTTGTTGTAATAAGCAGAAGAGGATAAGGTCACTTTATCCCATCTTTTTAAATAACCCAAATCAAAGGCATTGGTATAGGTTGGATCTAAATCCGGATTTCCTTGAAACAAATTGGTATTACTTGCACGTGAAGGGAAAGGATTTAAAAATCGTGCTCTAGGTCTTCTTAATCGTCTGCTGTAGCTTATTGTCAGCTGCTGAGTTTCTGAAAATTCATATCCTAAAAATAATGAAGGAAACCAATCAACATATTTTTTGGTCGTAACATCATTTGTATTAACAAGTTCAATTCCAATGTCTGAAGCCTCCATTCGTAATCCTCCAAGAACATTTAGTTTATCAAATTTACTACCTAACTGAGTGTAAGCCGCATTTACATATTCTTTGTAGATTAATTCATTACTAAAATTTGGATCTCTGTTGAAATCTCCGGAATCCTGCAATACTCCGAAATCAAAATCTGTGCTCACTGTATTGAAGGTGCCACGATATCCTAATTCAAACTGTGCTTGATTCTCTTTACCAAAAGGCAAAACATAATCTGCTTGGACAAGTTCACTGATTTGCCCCTCATCATTTATGGTCCTTTCTGTTGGCAGGTCTATATTTTCACCCAGAACTACTTCGTCAATTATGGAAACTTCATAATCGCTGGAGGTAGAATACTGGTAATCAAAGGTCAATAATTGTCCATCATCATCCAATCTTCTCTGGTAGTTTAATGAATACTGTACACTTTGGTCTTGCTCATCCTCATTAGTAAATCTGTTTCGTTGTATTGTTGGATTTCTAATGGCATCAAAATTAGAAAAATCGATGTTGGTATCATTATCTCCTTTAGAATTGCCGTAAACGAATGAATTGGTAATACTACTCCTATCGTCTATAAAATACTCAAAACCTATGTTGGTATTTAGACCTTTTCTTTTTCGTTGAATATCCCGTATCTCATCTTGAAAACTTACTGTATTTCCGTCACTGCCAAAATTTTCTTGACTAAACAAGGCATTTCCCGGGGAATTACTATAGCGATACGTAGTATTAGTAAAGAAATTAAACTTTTCACTTCGTAGATTAAGACTCAGTGCTCCTCCATAGTTATCAGGATATCCCGCAAATAGATTTACAGAGCCGTTTACTCCTGTGGTTTTTCCCTGAGCCAATATTATATTAATAATACCGGCAGTACCCTCAGCATCATAACGTGCAGAAGGATTTGTAATTACTTCAACTTTTTCAATAGCATCTGCAGGTAACTGCCTAAGTGCATCCGGGCTTAAACCTGATAGGGCTGAGGGTTTTCCGTTGATTAATATTTGAACACTTTCATTTCCCCGTAAACTGATATTTCCTTCCACATCTACAGATACTGATGGTACATTATCTAAAACATCTGTTACAGAACCTCCTTTTACGGTTAAATCTTGTCCTACATTATACACCTTTTTGTCTAACCTAAGCTCTACAGTTGTCCGTTCCCCAACTACTTCAACTTCTTGGAGTTGTTCCACATCTAAGGATAAGGTAATGGTACCTAAATCTTTTGAGGCTGTAAGTGATTGATTTGGAAGTAAATAAGTTTTAAAGGAAATATATTCTATCCTAATGTTATAATTTCCGGGTGCAGTTTCTACTGAGAATTTTCCATTAATGTCAGTAATACCTCCTGTAATTTTTGAAGGGTCTTGAACGCTTTGAAGAACCATGGTGGCATATTCTAAGGGCTGACCGCTATCATTATCTAAGACTGTTCCAGTAATTGTTATGGGGTTTCCGGCCGAACCAAGAGGCCTTTGTGAAAAAATTGAAGTAAATGTTAAAAGTAATACCAACTGGAACAAGTGTTTCATAAAATAATTTATTAATCTGATTTATCCTTTTTCTTTTTTTTACTGACTTTTTTGTATCCTTCTTTTTGAATGGTTTGTAACATTTCAAACTTTTCCTCGGGTAAACTGGCTTTCAACTCTTCTTTTTGTCTAGCCGCAATACTTTCCATTCCTTCCCAGGTTTTCTCAGGACTTAACTGAAGAAGACGGAGTTCTATTCCTTCCTGAACGTACTTTGTTAATATTGTTTTTAAGACAGCCTGTTCAAATTCGTTTAAATCTAAAGCTTCTTGTAACGCCGGCATTTCTGCATCAACCATTTGTTCCGCAGTCTGTGGCTCTATTTTCTTCTCCGGTTCAGCCGTTCTTGGGACAGCGCTCATACCTCTCCCATACATTCCATTGCCTAAACCATTGTTATACATACCGTTTCCAAATTGCGCTTGTAATGCAACCCCGGAAAGCATAATAATTAAAATTGCCAGAAAATGTTTTACGTTAGTTTTCATAATATTTCGAGTTTATATGATATTAAATTTAAAGGAAGGTTTAAACCATAGGGGTTAAATATATGTTAAAAGGACTCAACCCATCCGAGCCAGCTATTCATTTAGAGAGTATATAGAAAAACAACGCTTTTATAAATTCGATATTTCTAATTAGTAAAATGGAAAATTATTGATTCTCATTTTGTCCCATCATCATCAAATATGCTTTTAAAAATTGGTCTATATCTCCATTCATTACAGCATCTACATTACCTGTTTCCTCACTTGTCCTAACATCCTTGATTAATTTATAAGGGTGCATAACGTAGTTTCTAATTTGGGAACCCCATTCGATTTTCATTTTGGAAGATTCTATATCCTTTCGGGCTGCCTGTCTTTTCCTTAGCTCAATTTCATAAAGCTGGGATTTTAATAGTTTCATAGCGTTTTCCCTATTATCTAACTGTGATCTGGTTTCAGAATTGTGAATCACAATTCCTGTAGGATGGTGGGTTAATATGGCTTTGGTCTCAACTTTATTAACATTTTGTCCTCCTGCACCACCAGAACGGGCAAAAGCCCATGAAATATCCGCTGGATTAATGGCAATCTCAATAGTATCATCTACCAAAGGATACACATAAACCGAAGCAAACGATGTGTGTCTTTTGGCATTACTATCAAAAGGTGAAATTCGTACTAATCTATGCACTCCATTTTCTCCTTTTAACCAGCCAAATGAAAATTCCCCATCTATCTCTAGGGTAACTGTCTTTATTCCCGCAACATCTCCTTCTTGATAGTTGAGTTCTCTTACCTTATAACCATTTTTTTCACTCCACATCATGTACATACGCATAAGCATGGCCGCCCAATCACAACTTTCAGTACCACCGGCTCCGGCAGTAATTTGAAGAATGGCAGGTAAATCATCCCCTTCCTCTGAAAGCATATTTCTAAACTCCATGCTTTCAATGGCTGCAACTGTTTTTGTAAACGCCTCTTCTACCTCTTCTTCAGTTATTTCTCCTTCCTTTCTGAATTCTATTAAAACATCCAAATCTCCCAATAGATCTTGAGCAGTAGTAAAATCATCAACCCATTTTTTTTTTGATTGTATGG
>JBGTEN010000246.1:0-3886 GCA_041747755.1 Arenibacter sp.
CCACATTTTTCAGCTCTGCAAGCTGGGTATACCCAACAAATTCACTAGATGCCAGCTTGATGCCTAACAATTGACCCATGAGTAACACATCTTCACCGGCAACACCTATCAGCCACATTAAGGGGGCAAAGATGCTGCCTAAAATAGCCTCTAAAGAAAATTGTTCATAAACAGTATTTGCCGCTATCCATGAATTGAGGGGAGTTAGACCTCCTAACCAACCAAAAATACCATTTAACATAGCAATAAATGCCACAAAGACCAGGAGCATGGCACCTACATTGACGGCCAATTTTAAACCCTCTGTTGTACCGTTTGCAATAGCGTCTAAAAAATTACTCCCAATTTTTTCATGAGAAACATGCACTTGTGTATTTATAGTTTCTGTTTGGGGATATAGTATTTTTGAGATAATAATAGCTCCCGGCGCTGCCATAACGGAAGCAGCCAAAAGATGTTTTGCAAAATGCAATTTCAATACAGGATCGTCTCCCCCCAAAAACCCAATGTAAGCCGCTAAAACACCACCGGCAACGGTGGCCATCCCACCAATCATGACTAAAAGTATTTCGGACTTACTCATTTTTTCCAAATAAGCCTTGATGAGTAGTGGTGCTTCGGTTTGGCCTAAAAAAATATTCCCAGCAACAGAAAGGCTTTCTGCTCCAGAAATTCCTAATGATTTAGTCAAAAGCCAAGCCAAGCCTCTTACAATTTTTTGAATAATGCCTAAATAGAATAGTACGGAAGTAAGCGCAGAAAAGAAAATGATGGTGGGTAGGATTTGAAAAGCAAAGATGTAACCAATATTGGGATTGTCTAAATTCAATAAATTACCCAGTAGAAATTTACTGCCAACTAGAGTGTAGTCCAAAACTTTTATAAAAAGATGTCCAGCGGCATCAAAAGCAAGTTGAATAATAGGGACTTTTAAAATGCCTATTGCCAAAAGTAACTGAATACTTAAACCAATGCCTACTGTTTTCCAATTGATAGCCTTTCTATTGGCGCTAAATAAAAATGAGATTAGGATTAAACTGACCATTCCGAGGACTCCACGAAAAAAACTGGCTACACTAAATCCTTGATTAGGTATGATTTGAGGTGCCTCTATATCATTTATTAAGATAGTTTCAACTAATTTGGTAAGGCTTTCAGGAGGTGGATTGTTTTGAGCTAGTAATGCAAAGGGAAGGAAAAGAATAAAGCAAAAAAACCAAAGGTTATTTTTCATGTATTGCCAGTTCAATTATCAATTGCGTTTGGATATTTCATCTCTAAGTTTTGCTGCCTTTTCATAATCTTCGCTGGCTACTGCCTTATCTAATTCCTGGTGAAGTTCCTCTAAGGTAAGTTCCTTGTATGCATCAGACATGCTGGTGTCAATTTCTACTGTTTCTCCTTCTTGTAAAATTTCGTCAACAATAATACTGTCTCCGGAATCATCTTTTTCTTTTTCCTTGGAAGAAAATTTTAGAAAAATACCTGCTTTGTCCAAGATAGTTTTATAAGTGAAAATAGGTGCATTAAAACGTAAGGCAAGTGCAATGGCATCACTAGTTCTGGCATCAATGATTTCTTCAATTTTATCGCGTTCACATATGATGCTAGAATAGAAAACACCATCTACCAATTTGTGTATAATAACCTGCTTTACAACAATTTCAAACCGATCTGCAAAGTTTTTGAAAAGGTCATGGGTTAAAGGTCGCGGTGGTTTAATTTCTTTTTCCAGTGCTATGGCAATAGATTGCGCTTCAAATGCGCCAATAACAATAGGTAGTTTCCTATCGCCCTCCACTTCATTCAAAATAAGGGCGTATGCACCATTTTGCGTTTGGCTGTAGGATATCCCCTTTATTTTTAATCGAACTAAACTCATATCAAATTATAAACTAAAAAAGGCTGTTTAAACAAAAGGGAAGACCTAGTATTTAAACAGCCCTTTAAGGGGCACAATTTAACAAAAATTAAGCGTTTTGCGCTTTAAATTCTTTTAATTTTTCGATGAACTTCGGGACAACTTCAAATGCATCGCCTATAATTCCATAGTCTGCAGCTTTGAAAAAAGGTGCTTCCGGATCTGTATTGATAACTACTTTTACTTTGGAAGAACTCACGCCCGCCAAATGTTGAATGGCTCCTGATATGCCTATTGCAATATATAAATTACTCGCTACGGGCTTACCGGTTTGACCCACATGCTCTCCATGAGGTCTCCAACCTAGATCGGAAACCGGTTTGGAACATGCTGTAGCAGCACCCAAAACTTGGGCCAATTCTTCAATCATTCCCCAATTTTCAGGACCTTTTAGGCCTCTACCTCCGGAGACCACAATGTCTGCATCGGCTATGGTCGCCTTCCCTATTAATTTATCAATCTCCATAGATTTTATAGAAAAATCATTTTCGCTAAAAGCAATGTCAAAGTTTTCTACGGTTACAGGAACTATATTTTCATTGGAGCCCAAGGAATTATTGGAAACACCGACAATTTTTGTGTCAGTATTGATTTGTGTATGGGCAAAACCTTTATTGCTAAATGCGGTACGCTTTACAACAAAAGGGCTTGTACTTTCCGGAACCGAAACCACATTAGGAACATATCCTGCTTTAAGATTTGCTGCCAAAATTGGTGCTAAAAAACGTGTATCAGCACTAGAACTTACAATTAGTATGTTGGCATTTTCATGATTTGCTGCCTGGGCAATAGCACTAGCGAACGCTTTGGCATTAAATGTCTTTAATTTTTCGTTGGCGACATTCAAAACCTTTGAAACCCCATAAGATCCCAAGGATTCATTATCCTCTGTATTAAAGGAAATTGCTGTAACAGTTGAACTCATCTGTTTGGCCACCTGATAACCATATGAAGCTACTTCAAAAGCATTTTTTTTAAATTTACCGTTCTCTGATTCTGTGTATATTAGGACTGACATCTATTCTTACAAGTTTAAATTCTTAAAAAGTATCAAGCTGCTTTATATCACCTTTGCTTCATTATGCAAGAGGGTTATAAGCTCATCTATGTTGTTGGCATCTATTAATTTAATAGCTCCTTTTGGCGCAGGTTTATCAAATTTTATGTCCATTGTTGCTGTAGTAGCATCTATTGGCTCAACAACATTTAATTTTTTCTGACGTGCCATCATAATTCCCCTCATGTTTGGAATTCTGAGATCACTTTCCTCAACCAAGCCTTTTTGACCCCCAATAACCAAAGGTAAAGTGGTTGTTATTTTTTCTTTTCCTCCATCGATTTCCCTTACTGCGGCAACAGAATTACCTTCAATATCTATTTGAATACAGGTATTTACAAAATTCATATCCAATATAGTGGCCAATATTCCAGGTACCATTCCGCCATTATAATCTATAGATTCTCGCCCTGCAATAACAAGGTCATAATTTCCATTTTTTACGATATGCGCTAGTTGCTCGGCCACAAAATAGCCGTCTGTAGGCTCTGCGTTTACCCTAATTGCCTCATCTGCACCGATAGCCAGAGCTTTCCTTATGGTAGACTCGGTTGAAGGACCACCTACGGTTACAACATGAACCGTAGCACCTTGCTTTTCTTTAAACCACATGGCTCTGGTTAATCCAAATTCATCATTGGGATTAATGACAAATTGAACACCATTGGAATCAAACTTGGTATTGCTTTCAGTAAAGTTAATTTTGGAAGTAGTGTCCGGCACATTGCTGATACAAACTAATATGTTCATGGGTTGCTATATTTTCAAAAATTAAATTGTGCTGCTAAGGTAATGATTAAATTTCAAATTTACTATGCATGCATAGTAAATAATAATATTAATTTTAATTCTGCGAGCTTAATATTTGGTAGATAATTTCCTATTTTTGCGAGGGTTTTAGTAAAAAA
>JBGTEN010000247.1:0-5491 GCA_041747755.1 Arenibacter sp.
GAAACCACCTTATCCGAAAGACCATTAGCCAACTTCTGTAAAAGAAAAAGATCTTCCTCGTAATCTGCCTCAATACAAATGGGAATAACCTTAAAATCTACAGGAACTGCTTTAGTAAATGTTTGCAAAGGGTAAAAACTACCTCTTCTCTGGTTGGGTAACAAAACATCCAAAGTAGCAATGCCGGAAGTGTGGACTATTAAACCCTTCTTGACTTTTAAATGTTGCGAAATTTCGGCAATAGCATCATCACTTACAGCGAGCATATAAATATCCGAATCCAACAATTTTGTAAAATCGCTGGTTATAGCAACTCGATCTTTATATCCTTCAATTTTAGATATATCTCTGGCGTAGCACTGCACAACTTTAATAGTCGGACACGCCTCAAAAGCTTTAAATAAATGGGTAGCCAAATTGCCTGAGCCAAGAATACTAATCCTAATCATGGGACTAAATTAAGGATATATTTTGTCTTGTGAGACCTTAAAAGTATTCCTGTTTGAAGTATTAATTACGCTATAGACACAATAAAGAATGTCTCAACAAATGAATGATTTAATTTTATAATTGCCTTACTTAATGAAAAAATGTTTAAAAAAGGCAAAGTTTTGTAGCACTGTCTTGTAAATGGCATACTTTTTATTGAAGGACAAATCAAAACGCTAATAGCTCTACATCCGGTATTTGTTTCAAATATTTTTCGAGAAATGATTTATGGGACGCGCCTATTATTACAAGTATTTTCTTTTCCGGATTTGAAGCAACTACTCTTACTATATTTGCTGCAATAGACAGGTTTCTCATTTCCCAAAGAGAATATCTGCTTCTATCGGTTTTTGAGCTAAAGTTAGTTTTAAACCATAATGCCCATTGACCTTCAAAGTCTTGCTTCATAAAGTCTTGTGAATTGTAAAACCGGTATAAATGATATAAGTCCTTATCATTTACAGCTTCGTTTTCAAGAGAATATACCTTTTCATAAAACTCAGATTTAGCAATAAGGCCTTCGATGAATTTTGAATTGGATTGATAATCAGCTAAAAAACTTGGAAACTCATTTAATAATATGGTTTCATCTTGGAGATTATCTATGTAATGTATCTGTCTTAATTTGTTCATTTTAGCAATCTCTAATCCTATTGTATTAATTTCATTCTTTGCGTTTGCCAATCTTTCCAATAATTCTCTTACTATTTCACTTAATGCGCCTTTGTCATTGAGTTGTTTGTAAAAAAGGGTTGCAGACCAAACATCATAGCTGCACAGATATGAGTTTATATAAGCTATTTTTTCTATGTCAGAAATATTTTCTTTTAAGTTTAATCTGTCTATGTTCTTCTTAGCTTCCTCATAAGTTTGGTTTACTGTTTTTTGATGTGACAACCCAAATTCAATGTATTTATTAAATGATTCATATAAATCCTGCCAATGATTCTCTGTCCTTCCCTTTATATCTAATAGTAATTCTGCCGGCATATTTTCAATTGCTACTACGTCAAAATTTTCATTTTTTAAACTATCCAAAACTCTTTTCAAATAGCTTGGATGAAAGTCTTCCAGTTGTTCCAAATGCGGTGTCCCTAAAACCAAAATTTTGGTTTTTGTTATGTCTTGAGAGGATAATGAATTTGAAATCAGAAGCAAAACATATAGTACAAGAGAAGTTTTCATTAATATAATTAGGTTGAAAAGATTTTTTGAATGAGACGATTGTCTCTGTGTAATGTTACAAAGTTCAATTTGGAGTTTTCTACCCCATCACAAGAGGAAAATATAGTTCACCCAAGAGTGTTAATAAAAAGATTATTCACCTCAAATACTCTATTTTTGCAAGCGAAAATTTATACTTACTTTTCCATAATGTTAGATCAGATCAAAAAAATCCTATTTTCTACACGATTAACAGCCGTACTTTTTATAGTTTTTGCAACTGCCATGGCTT
Source organism: Arenibacter sp. (assembly GCA_041747755.1). Classification (GTDB taxonomy): domain Bacteria; phylum Bacteroidota; class Bacteroidia; order Flavobacteriales; family Flavobacteriaceae; genus Aurantibrevibacter. The sequence goes on from JBGTEN010000247.1 coordinate 1,946, forward strand.
TTGGCACCTTCATTGAAAGCTGGTATAGTACCGATACTGCCAAAATTTGGATTTATAATGCCACCTGGTTTGAGACTATTATGGTCATTTTTGTTATCAATTTTGCAGGAAATATTTTTCGATATAAATTACTCCGTCGCGAAAAATGGCCTGTTTTACTTTTACACCTTTCGTGGATTTTAATCCTAGTTGGAGCCTTTATAACCAGATACATTAGCTTCGAAGGTGTTATGCCTATTCGCGAAGGAAATACTGAAAAGATTTTTTATTCAGATAAGACTTTTTTAACCGCTTATGTGGATGGCACAATTGATGGAGAGGCCAAGCGGAAAATTCTCGAAGACCCAATTATAGTAACCCCAGAGGCTTTGAAATCCAGCCTACCCTGGAAAAGCGATTTTAATGGACAAGCTTTTTCCATAACCTATGTAGACTTTATTAAAGGCGCTAAAGAAGGTTTGATAGCTGACGAAGCCGGTGAAACGTATTTAAAAATTGTAGAGGCCGGAGACGGAAACAGGCATGAACACTATCTGGAAGACGGCAAAATTGCTAGCATCCACAACGTACTATTTGCATTAAATAATGAGACCGAGGGTGCCATAAATATTTATGCAAATGACAGTGTTTACATGATAAAAACTCCTTTTGAAGGAAATTTTATGCGGATGGCAGATCAGTTTCAGGGCGATGTTACGAAAGATTCTTTGCAAGTTTTACAATTGAGGTCTTTGTATAACATGGCGGGGATGCAATTCGTAATTCCGGAACCTCTGGTTAAAGGCTCGTACGGGATAGTAAAAGTGCCTCAGGAAGAAATTACCCCGGTAACTCAGGATGCCTTGGTTCTTGAAATAGTATCCAACGGGGAAACGGTACAAAAGAAAATTTTAGGAGGAAAGGGTCCTTCAAATTTCTCCGAAAAGTTCAGCATTGGTGGTTTGGAGTTTGCCATAAGCTACGGCTCTAAAGTGTATGAGTTACCTTTTGGTATAAAGCTAAATGATTTTATAGCTGAAAAATATCCGGGTACCGAAAAGGGCTATGCCTCTTTTATGAGTAAAGTAACCATAGAAGATGAGCGACCATTTGATTACGATATTTATATGAATCACGTTTTGGACCATAAAGGGTATCGCTTTTTTCAGGCGAATTTCGATCCTGACGAAAAGGGAACCGGACTTTCCGTAAATCATGACTTTTGGGGTACCTGGGTAACCTATATTGGTTATTTTTTATTGTATTTAGGTCTTATGGGCATTATGTTTTTTGGAAAGACACGTTTTAAAGATTTGGCTAACTCTTTATCCAAACTAAAGTCAAAAAAAGCAGCGCTAACGACCGTGTTGTTCTTAGGGTTTTTTATACAAGGCTTTTCGCAGGAAAATCATGAACATAGAAACAGACCCTCCCAGCAGCAGGTAGATTCTTTGCTAAGCACTATTGTTGTATCCAAAGAACATGCCTCAGAATTTGGCAAACTGGTTGTACAAGATGAAGGAGGTAGGATGAAGCCAATTAATACTTTTGCCTCCGAGCTATTAAGAAAACTTAGCTTAAAAGACACCTACAAAGCATATAATGCCGATCAGATTTTTCTATCCATGATGCAAAATCCGGCCTTATGGTACAATACTGAGATTCTTGCATTGGATAAAAAAGGGCAAAACGACAGTATCCGAAAAATAGTAGGTATTCCCCCCGGCCAGAAATACGTAAAGGCCACCGATTTTTTTGATGCTCAGGGACAATACAAATTGGCTCCTTATCTTCAAAAAGCATATGCCACCAATACCCCCAATAAATTTGAACAGGATTTTAAAGATGCCGATTTGCGCCTGGCACTTTTAGATAGAGCCTTAAGCGGAGACATTGTGAAAATATTTCCCCTGTTGGATGACGATAACAATAAATGGATTTCAGCCCTGGAATATCGCTCCGGAAAATTCCAGATATCAGATTCTTTGTACGGCAACTTTGTAAAAAACTCCATCCCGTATTATCTAATTACACTTCAAAACGCCAAAGTTACCGGAGATTACTCGGAACCCAATAAGCTTTTAGCCGCATTTAAACAAAACCAGGAAAACCATGGAAAAGAAGTTTTGCCGTCCGAAAACAAAATAAAGGCAGAGATTTTCTATAATAAGATGGATGTTTTCAACAAACTATATAAATATTATGCCCTTGTTGGTATTTTAATGTTTTTATTTCTGGTAATCCAGATTTTTAAAGATCGCAAAATATGGCGGTACATCATAAGTGCTATGAAAATCTTGATTGTGTTGTTTTTTATAATGCACACCGGCGGACTCATCATGCGGTGGTACATTTCCGGTCATGCCCCTTGGAGCGATGCTTATGAGAGTATACTCTATGTTTCTTGGGCTACCATAGGCATGGGACTCTTGTTTAGTCGCAAAAGCAATATGACCATTGCTGCATCCGCATTTGTAACAGCTATGTTACTTTGGATTGCCCACCAAAGTTGGATAGATCCATCCATTGCAAACCTGCAACCTGTTTTAGATAGTTATTGGCTAATGATACATGTAGCTGTTATTGTGGGAAGTTATGGACCGTTAACCGTAGGTATGATATTAGGCGTGGTAAGTCTTTTATTGATTATTATGACCACAAAAAAGAATAAAGCCCGAATGGACATCAACCTAAAAGAGCTTACCATTATCAATGAGCTTTCCTTAACTGTGGGACTTGTAATGCTTACCATAGGAAATTTTCTAGGTGGACAATGGGCCAATGAAAGTTGGGGACGTTACTGGGGCTGGGATCCCAAAGAGACTTGGGCATTAATATCCATTATGGTATACGCTTTTGTTATCCATACACGTCTGGTGCCTGGACTAAGAGGAAGGTGGACATTTAACTTTTTAAGCGTTGCTGCCTTTGGAAGTATAATGATGACTTATTTTGGAGTAAATTTTTACTTGGTTGGGCTGCATAGTTATGCCAGCGGAGCACAAGTTATTACACCAAGTTTTATTTGGTATACTGTAACCGGAGTGTTAATGCTGGGTGGGATAAGTTATTGGCGTTACAAGGTAAATTACGCCAAATAAGTACTTTTCCAAAGCACTTAGTCCATAGAATATACCCATCGCAGGCATCTATATACAATGTGGGACAAACCAAAACCAAATCCCATGTTTACTAAGAATTTAAATTTGGGGAAATGGGAAAATCAGATGAAAGTTCGAATACTAATTTGTGGCTTATTATTTCTTTTTTAAATATTCTAACTTTTTTAATTCTTGCTTTTGGTTCATGACCTTAGTTAGGGAATCCACTTTTCTTTCTAAAGAATTGTATTTTTCTGCGTTTGGTTTTCTTAAATTATTGAGAGATAATAACAATGCGCAAAAGCTCAATAATAAACCAATTTTTCCTATAATCTTTTGAAATTTTGATTTTTGAAATTCTCTGTATAATTCTACGGCTTTCGGCTTAATTCTAATTATACACGATACATCACTTCTTTTGATTAGGTATCCTGCCTCTACAGGAAACCAAATCCCTCTATCGGTA
>JBGTEN010000248.1:0-12695 GCA_041747755.1 Arenibacter sp.
TAATTCTTTTTCCCTCTTTGTAAAAGCACAAACTTGTTGTTAATTAAGTCGGATACGCTAATCATATAATCCTCTCCCACTTTTTCCTTGTTTACGGAAATGGAATTTTGTTTAAGCTCCCTTCGTGCTTCCCCATTAGAAGCCAGAAAGCCTGTTTTGGCTGACAGAGCGCCTATCATGTCTAGTCCTGTTTCAATTTCTGAACGCGGTACTTCGGCCTGGGGTACACCTTCAAAAACGTCTAAGAAAGTTTGCTCATTCAGCTTTTTTAAGTCCTCAGAAGTCGATTTTCCAAAAAGAATATCGCTGGCTTTTACCGCATTTTCCAACTCTTCTTTTGAATGCACCATAACTGTAATTTCATCCGCCAACTGCCGCTGCAGAAGTCGTAAATGAGGCGCTGCGGTATGCTCTTTTACCAAAGATTCAATATGTTCTTTAGGCAGAAAAGTGAATATTTTAATATATTTTTCGGCATCTTCATCTGAAGTGTTAAGCCAATATTGATAGAATTTATAGGGAGATGTCCTTTCTGCATCTAACCAAACATTACCCCCTTCAGTTTTTCCGAATTTTGTACCATCTGCCTTAGTAATTAACGGACAAGTAAGCGCATACCCTTTCCCATTGCCAATTCTGCGAATAAGTTCTGTTCCTGTGGTAATATTTCCCCATTGGTCACTCCCACCCATTTGAAGCGTACAGTTATGATGCTGAAAAAGGTATAAGAAGTCATATCCCTGAACCAACTGATACGTAAATTCAGTAAAAGACATGCCTTCTTTGGCTTCCGCAGAGAGCCTTTTTTTTACCGAATCCTTGGCCATCATGTAGTTTACAGTAATATGCTTGCCTACGTCCCGAATAAACTCCAAAAAGGAAAAATCTTTCATCCAGTCATAATTGTTCACCAATATCGCTGCATTGGCTTCACTACTATCAAAGTCCAAAAATTTTGAAATTTGAACTTTTAAAGCCTCCTGATTATGTCTAAGAGTTGCCTCATCCAACAAATTTCTTTCAGAAGATTTCCCTGATGGATCTCCTATCATTCCTGTTGCTCCCCCAACCAGCGCAAAGGGTTTATGCCCTGCCAATTGAAAATGCCGTAGCATCATTATACTTACCAGATGTCCAATATGAAGGGAATCGGCTGTAGGGTCAATACCAACATAAGCGCATTGCATTCCGCTAAGTAGATGCTCTTCAGTTCCGGGCATTGCATCATGCAACATGCCTCTCCATTCCAGTTCTGCTACAAAGTTAGAAGCCATTAATAGAATCTTTTTTATAATAGCTGCAAATATAAAAGAATTCTAAGGCTTTGTACTTTTACAAAAGCGAATAAATCCACACCAAATTCCTAAATTTGGAATATGATATTGGTAACAGGAGGTACAGGTTTGGTTGGATCGCATTTGCTCTTGCGGTTGCTTGAAAGTGAAACTCCGTTGAAGGCTACCTACAGGACACTAGACAATTTAGAAAAGGTAAAAAAAGTATTTGCCTATTATACCCAAAATTCCGTAGAACGCTTTTCTAAAATACAATGGGTACAAACCGATTTAAATGATATCGTTGGTTTGGAAACTGCCTTTGAAAATGTAACCCATGTGTACCATTGTGCTGCCTTAATTTCCTTTGATCCACGTGATTATGATGCTTTGCATAAGACAAATGTAGAAGGAACCGCTAACATTGTAAACTTCTGTATTGCAAAAAACGTAGAAAAATTATGCTATGTAAGTTCTGTAGCTACCATTTGTAAAAGTAGCTTTAAAGAATTAGCCACGGAGGAAGATGAGTGGAATGATTACCATGCCAATGTCTATGCTTTGAGTAAAAGGGCGGCAGAAATGGAGGTTTGGAGGGGTGCCCAAGAGGATTTATCCGTAGTAATTTTAAATCCGGGAATAATTGTTGGTCCTGGTTACTGGAGTACGGGAAGCGGTACCCTTTTTAGCATTTCAGCAGCCAATAAAAATTATTTTCCTCCCGGAGGTACCGGTTTTGTCGGGGTTAATGATGTGGTAAAACTAATGATAGCTTTAATGCATTCTAAAATTACAAATGAACGCTATATTGCTGTTTCAGAGCACTATACATATGAATCGATTTTACAAAAAATAGCACATTATATGGGTAAAACCGGTCCAAAAAGAAAATTAAAATTTTGGCAATTGGAGCTTTTGAGGCTACTGGACGGGCTGCGTTGCTTCTTTACCAATAAAAAGAGAAAACTAACTAGGCATAGTATTTACTCCCTTAAAAACCCAACAAACTATAGTAATCAAAAAATTAGAACAGCACTGGGATTTGACTTTGAACCCATAGACGAAACACTTGCTTTTTGTAGCAGGCAGTTTCTAAAGGAGCATCCTTAAGTTCTAATTTGAGTCCGCTTTGGGCTTAGCTGACTTATCAGTATCAGGGGCCTTGGTGCGCATTTCTTCAATTCTTTTTTGGTCTTTTTCCAGAAGGGCAACAATTTCTGTATAAATAGCTTCATATTCCGCAGGCCGGGATGCGTAATACAAATCGCTCTTTGAAAATTGTATACTATCTATACCATATTTGGTATAGACAAAATTCATAGTTTTAATATTCTTTTCAGCCAAAAAAGCCGGATTGGTATTCTGCGCCGCAGTTAGTATGGCCAGATCGTATAAAATCTGCACCATTTTATCCTTGGGTATGAGTTTTTCCGGTTTCTCTATCAATTGCTCATTGCAGGAAACCAAAAAACAAAATGCCATTGCAACCAAGAGTTTGTTCATGCTATCTATTGAAGGTTAAACGTTCAGCATTTCTTTTTTCAGAAAAACTACCATTCTCAAATGCCAAATGTCCATTTACAAAAGTATGAGTAATTCTGGATTTAAAGGTGGTACCTTCAAACGGAGACCAACCGCATTTGTATAAAATATTCGATTTTTTTACTTCCCATGGATGGTTAGTATTTACTACAACTAAATCTGCGAAAAACCCTTCACGTATAAAACCACGCTTTTTTATCTGAAACAGTTTTGCCGGATTATGGCACATTTTCTCCACTATTTTCTCCAATGAAATTGCGTTTTGATGGTACTTTTCTAACATAGCGGGTAATGCATGTTGTACCAGCGGACCTCCTGAAGGTGCTTTTGTGTAGCCACCACTTTTTTCTTCCCAAGTATGAGGAGCATGGTCTGTAGCCACAATATCAATCCTGTCATCCAAGAGCGCTTCCCATAATTTTTCCCTGTCCGCAGTTGTTTTTATGGACGGATTCCATTTTATAAGTGATCCTTGTTTTTCATAATCCTCATCTGAAAACCACAAATGGTGTATACATACCTCAGCAGTTATTTTCTTTTCTTCGAGCGGAATATCATTTCTAAACAGAGCCGTTTATTTTACTGTTGAAACATGAAAAACATGTAACCGGGCACCCGTTTTCTCTGCCAAAGCAATCGCTTTTGAGGAGGATAGATAACAGGCTTCCTCACTTCTAATTAAGGGATGGTACTCCACCGGAATCGCATCTCCAAAGCGTGCCTTGTATTGTTCCAAATTTTTTCTGATGGTCTCCTCATCTTCACAATGCGCTGAAATGACCATCTCCGTATTTCGAAATATTTTTTCTAATACCACTTCATTATCTACCAGCATATTTCCGGTAGAGGACCCTAAAAATAATTTCACTCCGGAGCAAGCCTTTGGATCCAACCTTTTAATTTCTTCCAAATTATCATTTGTTCCGCCAAATAAAAAAGAATAATTTGCAAAGGAAGTTCTTGAAGCAATAGCAAATTTCTCTTCTAATTTTTCAATGGTGGTGGTTTGCGGATTGGTATTGGGTTGCTCCATATAAGAAGTAATTCCTCCGGCAACAGCAGCCTTGCTCTCCGAGGCAATATCTCCTTTATGGGTAAGGCCTGGCTCCCTAAAATGAACTTGATCATCTATGATTCCCGGTAAGAGGTAGTTCCCCTTTAAATCGATAACCGTGGCATTTGGGTTACTAATGTTTTTATCTATTTTTAGGATGATATTGTCCTGCAAAAGCACATCGCTTTCAAAGCTGCGCATTTCATTAACCACCAAGGCATTTTTCAACAATAGCTGTCCCATACTAAAACTTACTTTTTTGGAAAATGCTCCTGAGTTTCATTTTTAAAACTCCGTAAACTGCCTCCCCTATAATTGATGAACTCATCTTGGATTTTCCTTTTACCCTATCTCTAAAAATAATAGGAACTTCTTCTATTTTAAACTTTTTTAAGTGTGCCCTAAACTTCATTTCTATTTGGAAAGCATAACCAATAAATCGCACTGAATCCAAATTTATAGCTTCGAGAACCTGGCGCTTGTAACATACAAAACCGGCTGTTGGGTCATGAACGCGCATCCCGGTTATCAATTTTACATAAAAGGAGGCACCATAGGATAACAAAATTCTATATAAAGGCCAATCAACAACATTTACCCCTTTTTTGTACCTGGAGCCCACGGTAACATCGGCTCCTGCAGCACAAGCCTCATAAAGGCGCAACAAATCAGCCGGAGAGTGAGAAAAATCGGCATCCATTTCAAAAATATAATCGTAATGTCGTGCAATTGCCCATTTAAACCCATGGATATAAGCAGTACCCAACCCGGCCTTTTCTTTCCTTACTTCAAGAAACAGTTTTTCGGAATGAGCTTTTTGCATTTCCTGGACCTTTTGCGAAGTTCCGTCGGGTGAGTTGTCATCTACAATTAAGACATGAAATTCTTTTTCTAAATTAAAAACCGCCTCTATAATGGCCTCAATATTCTCAATTTCGTTAAAAGTGGGTATTATTACCAAGCTATCCGCCATGCGCCTCATGAAATTTGAGCAAAAATACTATTTTAAAGACTGCCAAGAAAAGCTCCCTCCTTTTTTATCATTTTTTTAAAGCGATGCACCTTACTAATAATTTGTAATTTTGGTATGAATTAAAACTTAAATGACAGCAAAACTGCCTAAGGTTTTCCTTTATTTTCTGGGAGCCCTATTTGTAATTAATCTTTTACAAAGCTATTTTACAGAGCTCATTTTTGATGAAGCTTATTATTGGTACTACGCTCAACAAATGGCCTGGGGATATTTTGATCATCCTCCCATGGTAGCAGTCCTTATAAAAATTGGCACTTCTTTTTTACCCGGCGAACTGGGAGTTCGCTTTATGAGCTGTGTTTTATCGGTGCTTTCTTGTGTGATTTTATGGTTACTTATAGACCATCCTAAGAAGAATAATTTTATACCCCACTTTTTTATTTTGGTATTTTCTATGACGCTGATGAATGCGTATGGCTTCTTTACATTACCTGATACTCCTTTACTCTTCTTTACAGCACTTTTTTTATACTACTACAAAAAATTTATTGCTGCTCCTTCAGTCCTTTTGGCAATTGCATTGGGCGTGGTAATGGCTGCTTTAATGTATAGTAAATACCATGCCGTCCTGGCGATTGTATTTGTGCTGCTTTCCAATATTAAATTAGTATTAAACAAACACGCATGGCTTGCCGTGGTAATAGCACTTCTTTGTTATACTCCGCATTTTATATGGTTATTTCAAAACGATTTTGTTTCCATAAAATATCATATTTCTGAAAGACCAAACAGAGGTTATGAGTTTGTAGATTTTACTCTGGGGTTTTTTATTAACCTTGTGGCGTTATTTGGATTTACATTTCCATGGATTTACAAGGCCCTTTTTAAAACCAAATTTACGGACCAATTTACCAAAGCACTGTTATTTTTAATATACGGTGTTTTGCTCTTCTTTTTTGTATCCAGTTTTAACAGACGGATTCAAACCCAATGGATAATAATCATTTGTATTCCTTTAGTGGTGCTGGCTTTTAACTATATGGTACAGAATGATAATGCCAAAAAATGGATCTTCCGAATGGGACTTGTCAATATTGCGCTCTTATTATACGCCCGATTTGCTCTGGTGTATCCACCACTTTCGCCGTTGGTTTATGAAGCTCATGGTAACAAAGAATGGGTGGGGGAGTTACAATCCCAAATTGGTGCTACCCCGGTAGTTTTTGAAAATTCCTATCGTCTTGCACCTATGTATGCCTTTTACTCGGGTAGCACTACATTTTCTTTAAACAATATTATGTACCGGCAAAATCAATATTCAATAGATGAATCCGAATCTAAAATACAACAAGAGCGGGTTCTTTACGTTTCAAAATATATGAAACAAGGTGATATTTCATTTCAAATGCCCAATAAGTCTCTTTTTTACGGCAAGTATATAGAAAATTTTGAGTCCTTTAGAAAGTTGAGATGTTACATAGCGGATGGAGCCATATCTCTTACTAAGAATGATGAAATTACATTGAAAGTGTACAATCCGTATGAAAGATCTATTGCGTTGGACAACCTGAGCTTTCATATAGCTTACCTGAACCAGTACAAGCAGGTAGAAGAAACAATGCCCATAACAACGCTTCCTTTCACAGATGACACAAAAACCCTAAAAGCAAAAGATACAACTCATTTCCGATTTATGCTGCCTACTCCTGAAATAGGTATCCCTGCATATTTTAAGGTAGCTATCTCCGAAAACGGACTCTATATGGGTCTTAATGGCGAAAATGTAAAATTAGACTAAGCTATGGAATCCATTTTAAGAACTGTTGAAAATGTAGATTGGATTACCATAGTGATACTCATTAGCATCCTATTCATCACAGCAGCTAAAGGTCTTTTTTATCAAAGGTTCTTAAATTTTATACAGCTACCCTTTAATAATAAGTACGTTTTTATGTATAACAAAAAAGATACTTTGTGGAATTGGTTTAACATACTCATGACCCTATTTCAATTGTTGAATTTTGCGCTTTTTGTCTATTTTGCCAAATCTATTCTTTTCACTCCTGAAAAGGATGGTTATGTAATTTTCTATTTTGGAGTTTTAAGCTTTTTATTTTTATTTCTTGTACTGAAAGTAGCGCTGCAACTGTTCAATGGTTTTGTATTCAATGCCAACAAAAATGTTATAGAACTCATTTTTAAAAAACTCTCTTATTTTAACCATAGCAGCATCATTATGTTTCTTGCAAACCTTATGCTGTGTTATGTGTTAAACGATTCAAAACTTGTTATTTATTTAAGTATTTTCTTAATACTTCTTATAAATCTGGCAGGTTGGATTACTGTGTTACGAAATCATCAAAAATTTATTATGTCTAACTTTTTCTATTTTATTTTGTACCTTTGCGCACTTGAAATTGCACCCCTTATAATAATCGGTAGCTATCTAAAAGATTGAGGCCTATGAAAGTAAAAACGATTTTGGTTTCTCAGCCAGAACCGAAAATGGAGAATTCCCCATATTCCAGACTTGTTGAAAAGGAAAAGATAAAGGTAGATTTTAGACCTTTTATCCATGTCGAAGGTGTTGATGCAAAAGGTGTTAGACAGCAAAAAATAGACTTAAACAATTTCACAGCGGTTATCTTAACCAGTAGAAATTCTGTGGATCACTATTTTAGAATAGCCGAAGAAATGCGTTTCAAGGTTCCGGATACCATGAAATATTTTTGTCAATCAGAGGCTGTTGCCTTCTATCTTCAGAAATATGTAGTGTACAGAAAACGTAAAATTTATGTTGGGAAAATGAATTTCCCGGACTTATCTCTGTTATTTAAGAAATACAAGGACGAGAAGTTTTTACTTCCCTCTTCTGATGTTCTAAAACCTATTGTTCCTGAGACCTTAAATGCTTTGGGATTGGATTGGAAAAGAGGTATTTTCTATAAAACTGTCATCAGTGATTTATCAGATCTCCGTGATGTATATTATGATATTTTGGTCTTTTTTAGTCCCTCCGGAATAGAATCCTTATTAAAGAATTTTCCTGATTTTAAGCAAAATGAAACCAGAATAGCAGTATTTGGAAACTCTACTGTAAACGCAGCTACTGAAGCCGGGCTTAGAATAGATATTCAGGCACCAACACCTGAAACACCATCCATGACTATGGCGTTGCAAAAATACATTACCAACGTTAACAAGAAATAGTCTTTCTTACTTACGGGTAACTATCTTAGTTTAAAAAGCATACCGTTGAGGACCACCTCTTCTGATTTCTTCATTGGCGTAAGCTTCAAACTTTTTAAAATTCTCTCTAAAAGCGTTGGATAGCTTAAATGCTGTTGTATAATAGGCCTCATCGTTATTCCATGTTGCCCTGGGACTTAAAACCGTAGTGGGAACTCCCGGACATACTCTGGGCTGAGCAGTTCCAAACACCGAGTGAATATGGTATTTGTCGTAGGAGTAAAGCCCTAGGTCCCCATTAAGCGCCGCATGTATCATTGCCCGCGTATATTTTAACTTCATTCGGGTACCAACACCATAAGGCCCTCCCGTCCAACCTGTATTTACTAACCATACGTTCACCCCGGCTTCCTTCATCTTACTGCTAAGCATTTCGGCATACTTGGCTGGATGCAACGGCATAAAAGGGGCGCCAAAACAAGCTGAAAAAGAAGGAATGGGCTCTATCACCCCTGCTTCAGTCCCTGCCACTTTTGCTGTATACCCTGAAATAAAGTGATAAGCGGCCTGACTTGGGGTTAACTTGGATATTGGAGGTAATACACCAAAAGCATCTGCGGTTAAGAAGAATATGTTTTTTGGGTTTTTACCAATGGAAGGTTGTTTAATATTTTCAATGTGATACATAGGGTAGCTTACCCTTGTGTTTTCAGTAATAGAAATATCAGAAAAATCCACATTCCCTGCAGCATCCAAAATTACATTCTCCAATAAAGCGCCTTTTTTTATGGCTCCAAAAATTTCAGGTTCCTGTTCTTGAGAGAGGTTAATAACCTTAGCATAACAACCCCCTTCAAAATTAAACACCGCGTTCTCATTGGTCCACCCGTGTTCGTCGTCACCAATTAATTTTCTATATGGATCTGCCGAAAGTGTAGTTTTTCCGGTTCCGGAAAGTCCAAAAAATATAGCTGTATCCCCTGCGTCACCAAAATTGGCAGAACAATGCATGGGTAAGGTATTCTTATAAACCGGTAGAATAAAGTTAAGTGCTGAGAAAATTCCTTTTTTGATTTCTCCGGTATAACCGGTACCCCCAATAAGAACTATTTTTCTTGTAAAGTTTAGAATAGCAAAATTATGCTGTCGCGTGCCATCGGTTTGTGCAACTGCCATGAATCCCGGTGCATTTAGTACCGTCCATTCAGGTTCAAAGTTTAGAAGCTCCTCCTTTGTTGGCCGTATAAACATATTATAAGCAAAAAGATTAGACCATGGGAGTTCGGTAATCACCCTAATATTCATTCGGTAATTAGCATCAGCACAGGCGTAGCAGTCCCGGACAAACAATTCCTTTCCGTTTAGATAATCAATTACCTTATCGTAGAGGGTATCAAATTTCTCAGGTTCAAATGGAATATTAACATTTCCCCACCAAACTTTATCTGTTGTGATTTCATCTTTTACTATAAACCTATCCATGGGAGATCTTCCGGTAAATTCTCCGGTATTTACCGCCAATGCTCCGGAAGTTGCCTCTTGCCCCATGCCCTTATCCAGAGTAATTTGATGCAGTTCTTCGGGTAAAAGTTGATATTGTATTTTGCTTGAATGTAATCCCAGCGATTCCAGCGATATTTTATTTGGTTCTTTATGTAACATACTTTAAAAAAATAAAAAGTTTTAGACGATATTTTTTAGCCATTAATCCCATGCTCCATGATTAAAGTATTTAAAGCATGAATACGTTAGCATTCCCCAGCCCAAGACCAGTAAACTACCGCCAAAAGGCGTTGCAAGGGCAATAATTTTAAAATCAAAGGAGGTTAGGGTGTTTGTTGCCAAAAGGTATATAGACCCCGAAAATAAAATAACACCTGTAAGCACCAAAAAATAAACCCACTTTCTCGCTTGCTGCGGTAATTGCCGAACACTTCCTAAAATTAGAAAAAACAATGAATGAACCATTTGATATCGAACACCCGTCTCAAAAGTAGCAACCGATTCGGTATCTACTAATCGCTCCAACCCATGAGCCCCAAAGGCACCCAGAACTATCGCAAGTAAACCCATAATAGCACCGGTGCCAAAAATTGTTTTGTTCATAACTTAAAACTTCAATTTCATTACAAATATAACAATATGATACCTTAGTATCCGTTATTTTTACAAAAGTAAGTAAACAAAATGGTACGAAGAATATTGGTTGTAGGCGCCGGAAAATCCACTTTTTATCTTTTGGATTATCTATTGGAAAAGGCAACAAAAGAGCATTTGCACCTGACCATAGGTGATCTAAACCCGGAAAATATTTCTAATTCGATAAAAGCGCATCCTGCATGTACAGTATTCCTACTGGATATTTTCAAGGACGAAGATCGAAAGAATGCAATACAAAATTCCGATATCGTTATTTCCATGCTTCCTGCTATATTTCACCAAAAGATAGCTCTGGATTGCATTGCATTTAATAAACATTTGGTCACCGCATCTTATGTAAGTGATGAACTCAAAGCACTAGATGCTAACGCCAAAAAAAAGGGATTAATTTTCATGAACGAAATAGGCCTCGATCCGGGAATTGATCATATGAGTGCCCTGCAAATTATTGATGGTATCCGGGCAAAAGGGGGCAAAATGCTGCTTTTTGAGTCTTTTACCGGTGGCCTTGTAGCCCCGGACAGCGATAATAACCTGTGGAACTATAAATTTACCTGGAATCCCAGAAATGTGGTTTTGGCCGGACAAGGTGGGGCCGCAAAATTTATTCAGGAGGGTACCTATAAGTATATTCCCTACCATAAATTATTTAGAAGAACAGAGTTTCTGGATATTAAGGGCTACGGAAAATTTGAAGTTTATGCCAACCGGGATTCTTTAAAATACAGGGAGGCATACGGTCTTAATGATATTTTAACCCTATACCGAGGAACTATGCGTCGGGTTGGCTTTTCAAAGGCCTGGAATATGTTTGTGCAACTCGGCATGACGGATGACAGTTATACCATTGAAAATTCCGAAGGGATGTCCTACCGGGAATTTATTAATCTTTTTCTACCTTATTCCCCTACTGATTCCGTTGAGCTCAAAACCCGACACTATCTCAAAATAGATCAGGACGACATTATGTGGGACAAACTTATGGAGCTACATATTTTTGACAATACAAGAAAAATTGACTTAAAACATGCGTCTCCGGCTCAAATACTTCAAAAAATCTTGGAAGATAGCTGGACCCTTGCCGATGATGATAAAGACATGATTGTTATGTATCACAAATTTGGATACGAACTAGAAGGTAAAAAGAAGCAAATTGATTCAAACATGGTGGTTTTAGGCGAAAATAGAACCCATACTGCCATGGCTAAAACAGTGGGGTTACCTGTGGCCATTGCAACGCTGTTAATATTGAACAAAAAGATCACTACCCCGGGGATACAGCTTCCGCTGAAAAAGGAGGTTTATGAACCCATACTAACGGAACTTAAGCAATATGGAATTCAGTTTAAGGAATATGAAGTTCCCTATTTGGGCTATAATCCCGATTCTGTGGCAAGTTAAAGTTTAAAACTATATTGGTATATTTAACATCAATTTGAAGTTTTAAACATGAAAACACCTTCCGAAAAACTAAAAATAGATGGGATTGATAAAAAAATTTTACGCTATTTAATGACCGATGCCCGCAAGCCCATTCTGGAAATTGCGCGGAATATTGGCATCTCCGGAGCGGCTATTCATCAGCGGCTTCGCAAACTGGAAAATTCTGGCTTAATTGCCGGCTCTAAGTTTATTATAAATCCCAAAATTATGGGATATACTACCATGGCATATATAGGCATTTATCTGGATAAAGCAATGAGCAATCCGACAGCGGTAAAGGAATTGGAAAAAATTCCCGAAGTACTGGAATGTCATTACACTACCGGGAATTGGTCTATTTTAATAAAGGTACTGTGTCGGGACAATGAGCATTTAATGCAAGTGCTCAACAAAAATATTCAGCAGATTGACGGTGTTTCGCGAACAGAGACATTTATTTCATTGGAACAGCAAATTGATAGGCAAATAAGTGTGTAAGGCGTACTTGTTTTATTTTTTCCCGGAAGAAACTTCATTTTTACGGAGTTTATCTTTTTTCCACTCTCCCTGTAAAACAATCTCTCCCTTAGCAGAGTATTGCTTACCCGGACCATGACGCAAATCGTTGAGCCATCCTCCTTCATATCTTTCACCTGACGCAAATTTATAAACTCCATAACCTGTTCTCTCTCCGTTTACATAATCCCCAATATACTCATCCCCACTAGTCCACCGGTACTCCCCTTTGCCGTTTCTGGAATTTTCAACCCAATAGCCCTTATAAACTCCTCCCGTTTCGTAAACCCCCATACCGTATCCATTGGCTTTCTCATTTGTAACCTGACCAAAATACTGTACACGAAGTCCCTTTCTGTTTTCAAAAACCAGCTCCGAAAAAGTATTCTCACCAACAACATCATTCCCCTTTGCATCTTCAGATATTCTAAAATCCTCTAACAATTTTAACTGCTGTTGAGTAAGATTACCTAGCTGCTCTGCTCTTTCTTTGAGCCCTAACTTCATTAAGGAAATTTGTGCAGTATCTCGTCGATATTCATTTATGTAAGCGGCCAACCGCCCT
>JBGTEN010000249.1:0-1742 GCA_041747755.1 Arenibacter sp.
CACACTACTATCAAAGGAATTAAGTATGGTAAATGTGCACTTTTGGTCTTTAAAAATTTGCGATGTATAGATAATCGCATTCCAAGCGTTATTGGAAAAATCGGTAAGTAACAAAATATGTTTCATCTGTTAATATTTAATTTTTTTTTAAGGTCATGCTTCGACTGCGTGCTCAGCACAGGAATGGAATTCCCCAATCAACATTTTTTATTGGTTTCCAAAATTGTTATGGCTCATTTCATAGCCACTTTTTAAATTATAGGGAACAATGTAGGTAAAACCGATTCTTTAGACTATGATAATTATCAGGTGGGCATTTTGTGCAAAATACGACTTTAAAAAAGGTTCCTTCTTTTAAAACATGAAGCCTTTAATTTTGGTATTACCTTTTTTTGCTAACGTTTTTTTCGACATGCTTAAAGGCCAAGGTCATCCATTTTTGTTTTTTCATATCTACCATCTTCGGCTGGATACCGCAATGTCTGGTCATATTTTCCGGATTGTTTGGCCATGGAATAGATTAAACCCTCTCCCGCAAAGTTGGGGTCCGGTATTCCATCGAATATTTTGTCCTCAAATGCCTTGTCAGCGTTAATCAGTTCCCAACCTTCTTCTTTAAATTTATTAATAAGGTCGCCCAAAAATAGTGCAGATGCCAAATTATGATGAAGTAATAGGGTATGATTAATATGTCTGCGGTTCAACTCATAGGAAAGTTCTTCATAATAGTTAGCTCTTTCCATGATGTGTTTAACATAAAAATCTTTAAACTTCTGGATTTCAACATTTTTAAGTCCTTCTTCTTTGATTTTTCCAATCAATCGTTGATCCACGTACCAATCTGATGCGTCTATGGTTACATAACCGTTTAAATAATTGTTTTCGGTAAGTATATTTCTAATACTATCTACTTTTGCCAGATTCTGACCTTCTTTTAGGTATGGAAAGCGAAATAGTTTAACACTGTTGCTAAGGTTTGAAATAACTGAATCAGTCTTTTTTAATTCATTTTTAAATAGATAGGAAGTATTTTTTTCGAAGTTGAAATTGGGATGGCTAAAAGAATGATTCGCTATTTTATGTCCTTCATCGTTCCAACTTTTTAATAAGAATTGGCCTTTTTTGTCTGATTTGTTCTTTCCTGTGACGAAAAAAACGGTCTTTAGATTTTGCTTTTCAAGATGAGACAAAATCATTCCGTTCCATTCTTCAAATTGGAAACCCGCTAAATCGGAAGTATTTCCATCATCGAATGTAAAACTAACTGTGGGTTTAGTGCCCGCAATTTTTTCAGGCTCTTCAAGTTCCTTTTCTGCTTTTACCATTTTTGAATCCTTACAACCAAAAAAGAGTATTAAAAGTGGTAAAATTAATGGTTGGAAAGGTCTTCTTAGTTTTGTCAAAGTATAATCTAACTTATATATATATCATTAAACTCAGAAAAAGTTTGTGAAAAATATGAAATCAATAGCGACAAGAGTCGACTTTTCTATAAACTGGTATCTCCTACTGTTAGTGGCAATATTCTACCTTGGTAAGAAATTGTATTTCTATCCATGCTTCTTACGATTGCCTTGGCCCAACCTTCTTCATAAGCAAACAACGTAATATCAAAACGTTCTGACTTATTTCTAGCAATGAAAGTTATAATAACCGTATTCTTCTTGTCTTTATCGAGAACTTTATAATTTTCAATTTCTCCTTTAAATTGAAGGGTTCCATTATCACCATAACCATTACCT
>JBGTEN010000250.1:0-4507 GCA_041747755.1 Arenibacter sp.
GTCATAAACAGTTTGGCCCGTAAATCACTGTATAGCGCTTCTTCCCCTTCCACCTCCGCCAAACGTCCGGTTGCCCAAATGTAGTTTTGCTCTACACGATTAAAATCGTCCTCGCATTGGGCATATAGCAATCCGAAAACGGCATCGGCATCGGTTTTACCATAAATGTGAGGCACACCAAAATTGTCCCGAATAATTGTTACATTATCTGCCTGCACCTGCCAGCGTTCTGTTTCCGAAAGCGATTTTTCGTTTTTACATCCAAAAATTACAAGTAATAGTAGTAGATAAAGAAATTTCATTATACCTATTTTAGCTTAAAAAGTGAATTTAAATTTCTTCTGATAGAAAAACTAATTTTTTTTAATTTTAAATTGAACTTCCCCCATAATCAAGCTAATATGGTCCATTTTTCAAGTAACTTGCAGCTTCAATTTGCCTAATTAAGAATTGTAATATGTCCGATAAAAAAATAAGTATCCTCAAAGCCTTTAAGACCATTATTTGGCCCCGACGCAACTTAGTTTTCATAGGCCTGGTCCTCATTGTAATTAGTAATGCTGCCAGTTTTGTGGGACCCATTTCCCTAAAGTATTTTATGGATGATGTTATCCCCAACAAGGATATAGACATGCTGAAAATTCTGGTGTTGGCTGTGGCATCTGCTATTTTGGTTCAGGCTGTCACCTCTTTTTTGCTCACTAAAATTCTTAGTGTACAGGCACAATACTTAATTTCCGAGTTGCGGGCACAGGTGCAGAAAAAAGTACTTTCGCTGCCTATCCGCTTTTTTGACAACTCTAAATCCGGGGCGCTGGTTTCCCGTATCATGACGGATGTGGAAGGTGTCCGGAATTTAATCGGCACCGGATTAGTGCAACTAGTTGGCGGTTCGGTAACGGCCATAGTTTCCCTAATTCTGTTGTTGCGAATAAGTCCGTCTATGACGCTGTTTACGCTGATTCCCCTTGCTATTTTTGCGCTGGTGGCTTTAAAAGCGTTTAAAATTATTCGTCCTATTTTTCGAAATCGCGGGAAAATAAATGCCGAGGTAACCGGTAGACTTACCGAAACCTTAGGTGGTATCCGGGTCATCAAAGGTTTTAATGCCGAAGAGCAGGAACACAAGGTTTTTGAAAGTGGGGTGGAAAAGCTATTTCTAAACGTAAAAAAGAGTTTGACTGCTACCGCCTTTATGACCAGTTCCTCTACCTTTTTACTGGGTGTAGCTACTACGGGCATTATGGGAATTGGGGGCTATAAAATTATGATGGACCAGTTGACCATCGGGGAATTTTTATCATTTACCTTTTTATTGGGATTGATGATTGCCCCCATTGTGCAGATGAGCAATATCGGGAGTCAGCTTACAGAGGCTTTGGCCGGACTGGATCGTACAGAAGAATTGATGAATATGACCCCTGAAGTCAATGAAGCGGATAGAACCATAGTCCTGGACGAAATTGAGGGTAATATCGCCTTTAACGAGGTTTCTTTTGCCTACGAAGAAAATAAGGAGGTGCTGCACAATATTAGTTTTACAGTCAATTCCGGGGATGTCGTCGCATTGGTGGGCAGTTCCGGATCCGGAAAATCAACCATCGCCGGCTTGGCTGCTACCTTCTTAACACCGCAAGCTGGAACCATTACTGTTGACGGCAAAGATTTATCCAAAGTAAACCTCCCTAGTTACCGCAAATATTTAGGGGTGGTTTTACAGGACGAATTTTTATTCGAAGGTACCATTAAAGAAAATATCCTATTCCCGAGACCCAATGCAACCGACACAGAATTGCAAAATGCGGTTAAGGCGGCTTATGTCAATGAATTTACGGACCGATTTGAAAACGGCCTGGAAACTTTAATTGGGGAACGGGGTGTAAAACTGTCGGGCGGACAACGGCAGCGTATTGCCATAGCCCGGGCCATTTTGGCTAATCCCAAAGTGTTGATTTTGGATGAAGCCACATCCAATTTGGATACGGAGAGCGAAGCGTTGATTCAAAAAAGTTTGGCGACTTTAACCAAAGGCCGTACTACTTTTGTGATTGCCCACCGACTCAGTACCATTAGAAAAGCGGACCAAATATTGGTAATTGAAAACGGCCGCATTGCAGAACAAGGTACCCATGAGGAGTTGATTGCTAAAGAGGGGAGGTATTATAATTTGTTTACCTATCAGGCGAGGATTTAGGGATGTTGGTTATTGGTTGCTTTATTCATAGGCCGTTAGCAAAATTTACCCCTCCGGGACCCGAAATTTTAGGGTGCCGAGCGCAGAAATTCATATATAGTAATCTGTAAATAAGATATGAATACACCGTAATCCAATATTCTACATCAAAAAAAAACCGTCTCTAATTTTGAGACGGCTTCACAATTTATAGCATCCAAAGGAATTTAGTCCATATTGTATGCCTTAAATTCACCATTGGTAATGTTGATGGTGGTATCACTTTCTGATACTATTGTAGCTGTAAATGTGCCTTCAATAAAGTCTGCAGAAACCTTTGTTATAATAATGTTTCCGCTCTCGGCAAAGTCAAAGTCAAATCCCAGCGATTCCGAAGAAAAAGACACCTGATTCGTTGCAAAGATTTCGTAGGTTACTTCGTAAGATCCAGTTTCCGGCTCCAAAGGTAACCAAATACTGATTCGGGTATCACCTGTGTCAGCTAGTCCCTCGCCATTATTTCCGTTCAGGGTAATGGACTGGGATTCTGCCGTGGCGATATCCCTAAAATCATAATCTGTAGTACCGATGGTGAACCGAATATAGGTTTCTGCATCATCATTTGGACCTGAATCATCTTTGCTACAGGATTGTAATGTTAAGCCGACTATGGCCACAAAAGCGATTAGCGTTGTTTTAATAATCTTCATTTATTGTAGGTTTAAGTTTACTTATTATGCTGATTAAAACTATAATAAAAGCCTTATATTGTATTTCAAAACGTTAAACTTTGAGATAAAAAAGGCCACGAATGATTCTCAATAATTAATCACTCTTATATTATGGTTTGATGATTCCCTGCCGAACAATCAGTAATGATGCAGATTATTACTAAACACTCCTGTCTATTGGCGGATGCAAACCCAAAACTTTGACCTATTCCAAACAGCTTCAGGTAATACTTCACTGTATAAACAAAGCCATTAAAACACATAAATAATCATTAGCTTAGTACCGTTGTGAAAGTAGGTGTAGGGACCTGTTGGTGGCAGTAATACCTTCCTATGTCATTGGAAAAAGGAAAAAAAAGAATCTAACTTGAAATGCAATGAAAAAGCTGATTAGTAGAATTCCATGGATAAATAATTTAATCAAAAAATTTCGAAAGACTAAACGACCTAAGGATTTTAATACTTCAGGTGAATATTGGGAAGAACGCTACAAGGTTGGTGGCAATTCTGGAGCCGGTTCCTATAATAACTTAGCTAAATTTAAAGGAGAAATAATTAACAATTTTATTGAAAACCTGAGTTCGACGTAAGAAATGGATGTTTTTATAATAGAAATAGCGGAAAATTAGGTATATTTAAGTATCTGAAATTCAAATATTTAACCAACTTTCCGCTTATGATTTCCAAGGATAAAATTACTGAAATTTTCTGTTCCATCGATGATTTCTGCAAGGTTTTTGAGCTCGCTTTCCAAAAGAAGCTGATTGGTGACGGGAAAAAACATAGGAACAGGGCCTTTAGCATGTCAACGAGCGAGATCCTTACCATCACCGTGCTATTCCATATGAGCGGTTACCGAACCTTCAAACATTTTTATCTTTTTTACGTCAAGGAACATCTCAATGAGGAGTTCCCCGTGACGGTTTCCTATAACCGGTTCACGGAACTGATGCAGTCCAATATGCTGCCCTTGGCGCTGTATCTGAAGACCTGCCGGCTAGGCGAGTGCACTGGTATTTCCTTTGTGGATTCCACTCCAATAAGAGTCTGTAACAACAAGCGCATCAATGTCAACAAAGTGTTCAAGGACATTGCCAATTCGGGCAGGTCGACAATGGGATGGTTCCACGGCTTCAAGCTCCACATCGTGATCAACGATAAGGGGGAACTGCTCGACTTTATGATCACCCGAGCCAGCGAGGACGACAGGGCTCCTTTGAAACAGGGTAATATACTGAAGAAAATATTCGGTAGTCTGTACGGCGATAAGGGGTATATCTCGAAAGAACTCGTGGAAATGCTCTTCGACCAGGGCCTGCATCTGGTCACCGGTATCAGGAACAACATGAAAAATGTGCTGATGGGCATGAGGGACAAGATACTTCTGCGAAAAAGGTCCGTCATAGAAACGATAAACGACCAGCTCAAGAACATCTCCCAGGCCGAACATTCGCGCCATCGGAGCTTTGGAAACTTTTTGACCAACCTAGTGGCAAGCCTTATCGCTTACTCGTTCCAAGAAAAAAAACCGGGAATCAAATTTGAAACAGAAAATACAACCCAACTGGCCCTGTTTTACTAAAGCTTAGGTCGAACTCAGGTT
>JBGTEN010000251.1:0-7398 GCA_041747755.1 Arenibacter sp.
GCTTATTGTATTATACATCCGAATGCAACAATTGGAGCCGATGGTTTTGGTTTTCGTCCGGATCCGGTAAAAGGTCTAGTTAAAATTCCACAAATAGGCAATGTGGTTCTTGGAAATCATGTTGAAATCGGAGCAAATTCCTGTGTCGACAGGGGAAAATTTAGTTCTACGGTTCTTGGAGATGGCTGTAAAATTGACAACTTAGTTCAAATTGGACATAATAGCCGCTTAGGTATGTTTTGCATAATGGCAGGAAATAGTGGTCTGGCAGGCTCAGTAACCCTAGGAAATGGTGTAATTATTGGTGGTAGCGCTTCCATAAAAGACCATACTACAATTGGAGACGGTGCAATTATTGGAGCAGGTTCCGGGGTAACGGGAGATGTTCCGGCGGGAAAAACTATGTTGGGGTATCCTGCACTTGAAGCCAGAGAAACGCTTAAGCAATGGGCATATTTAAAACGTATGGTGAAAGATTTAACTACCCCCAAATCTTCATAAAATTACCCTTAAATAGGATATCATCTTTAAACTGAATATGCTATTTAATAAGTAACTCCCGTAACTTTATTTCTTCCACTCCACTACCCCACCCTTGGCCGAATCCACTGAAATGGTATAATTACCACTACCTGTGATAATCCAACGCACTTTTACGATACCCATACCCGGGATATTTGCAACCGCAATCTTTTCAGGATTGTTTTTTTGTTCTTTAACGATAGTAAAGTCGGCATTCTCAACAACCATTCCGGCCAATACCTTAGCGCCCTTAATGGTAACATAATCAGGTCGTTCTATTTTGTACTTTAAGTCTTGACTTGAATGTGTAGGCATTAATCGCTCATTATAAATTGTTGCTGTGAGCTCTGTTAAACCACCACCAAGACTTCTTTCATGGACGTCTATCACACTTAATTTAGGGGTATGGTACCCATGGTAAATGGTAAAAGCCATGTTTCTGTGGGCGTCCTGCTCCAATAAAAATCCCGGATGAGCCCTACTGAAATTCTTTTTAAAACCTCCAATTTCTATCATTCCGAATTGCGGGTGCTGGTAATCTGCCCATGGCACAAAAGCATCTCCAAAAGTCAAGTATTTATCCACTTTCAATTCCTCTTCCTGATTGGCTCTACCTTCATTCTTGTGAAAATAGAGGTAAGAGACCATTAGTTCATTCGTATACGTATAAATACCTCTGCCCCCGTAAAACCAATCCAACTCCCCACCAAAAACGGAATACAAATCTTTATAAACCACCAAATACCGATATCCGGGAATCATTTCTTCTCCTTTTTTGGCAATTGCATCGTAAATTTTAATGTCTTCTGCATTATAGGTATCCAAATCTTCTTCCGCACCGGGTCCTCTTAAAATCATCCCCCCATAATTGTGATAACTTTGTGCACCTGCAATGTTAGGGTGTTTTATTACGAAATCGGCAACTGAACGCGATTCCGGCAAACTAAAAGGATATTTGTATGCACCACGTTGTACATAGTCCGGTTGCCATTTCCATCCCCAATCCCGGTTCGGATCGTAGTAACCAATTCCGTCTTCGTTAACCTTCCCGTCTCCGTCACGATCTATTCCTTCATAACCCAACATTTCATACTCGCCTTTTTCCTCCGGTGCCACTTGTATTAGACGTCGCGAATCCTGAGGATCCTTAATAAATTTTCCGGAAGGTGACTTCCGAATCATTAAGGTAATATGATTGTCTCCATTTAAATCATCAAATCGATCCTCGCCTGCTTCCCCATCGCCATCATTATCTAGTACCAACATCCCGGAACGCGGAGAGTGCGGTGTATTGGGTTCCTTCATAAAGTTATCCCGTGCATCCGGGTTAATCGTAGGCACAATATAAAAGGTCTTGTCTTGGAGTAATTCTTTTATAAAATCTAATTCTCCAAACATTTCTGTGAGGTACCAGGCGGTATACAAAGAGAATTCAGCTCCCTGAATTTCATTGGAATGAATATTACCATCAATGTACATCGCCGGCTTGCGATCCGGATTCCCTGTCCCAAAATCAGAAATGGTAAGAGACCAGATATCCCTGCCCTCCACAGATTTTCCAATACTTTGAAGTTTGGCGAGTTTAGGATGCGCTTTAGCAATTTTTTGCATGATATCCACAATACCATCATAGGTATAATATCGATTCCAACTTACTTCAACTTTGGGCTGGTGCGGAGTGCCAATGGCACGGAAAAATTTCTCCTGAGCAGAAGTTTCAGACAGTGTTAAAACACTGATCAACATAACTGTTATTATACTATAAATAGAATTCTTCATGCTTATAATTTTACGTTTAAAGTGGCAATACCACAATGGGCTGCACCTGCCTTAATTACTACGGAACCTGATCCTTTTATAATCCAGGATAGGGTTTTTGTTTCAAAAGCACCCAATTTATCTATTAAATTAATGGTGTTTCCTGCCAGCACATCTTTTTTATCTTTGGTAACATCAATACGGATTTTACGTAGCCAACGGGATTTTTCTCCCAACTGTGAATGTGTAGGTAATGGGGCATTATTGAAGAGATCTGCCGTAATTCTACTTAGTCCATTTCCCAGTTTTTCCACTTTTACATTGTGGAACTCTAATTTTGGTTGTATCTCAGCCAATTTTACAATAAAATTGGTATGTTGAAGGGCGATACTATCCGTAAGATTAAAGGGAGGATTATGGAGTGCAAAAGGTTTTATTCCGCCTACTTCTACCTTTTGATTAGGAAAATCAGGATGTGACACCGAAGTCCATGGCACAAAAACATCGGTGAGACCTTGCTTATCTGCCCAAGCCAAAAAGTTGGACTCTTTTGTTACTGCAGGTTTGTCCTTTTCTGCTTCTTTTTTTAGTTCTTTCTTCTCCTCTTTAGGTTCACCTTCTTCTTTTTTGTCTTCTCCTTTGTCAATCTTTAATTCAGGAACCCACCATCCCGGAGTACTAAAACTTAACCTTCCAAAGTGAAAATAGGCCCACTGGAAAAAATCACCATCCGTTCCCTGATTGTCCTGTTGAAAAGCCTTTTGAGAAATTGTAGCATTGAATATGTCCGAAACCATCTTATTGAGAGTCACATCTTTTTCAAGCATAGAGCTAACCACCCTTTTTTTAGCTCCCTTCTCATCATATTTTAAAGGAGAGCAAAGATTATTGGCCGGACTAAAGGTGACAAAAGCGAAAATGTTCCACTGTTCAAAAAGATAATCTACAAGAGCCCTGGTCTCCTTCTGAGAAACGGGGTAATCACCGGCCAAAGGCTGAAAAACCGGAAATTGATATGTAAAGTTTTTGTTGAAGGCAATACCTTCCGTAAAATCTTCATTAAATTTCCCGTCCTTATCATTGTCAATCCCTTCAGAATATACTAGATAGTTCCCAAATTCCCCTTTGGATCTATCCGCCTTTACCAAAATTCTGGAATCTGTTGGGTGTAACTTGTAATCCCCTAACGGACTTTCTACACGTACTGTAGTAATCAACCCGTCTTTATTCAGATCTTCGTACGGGTCTTCACTAACAATACCGTCGCGATCATGATCTATAGGCACTGCATTTCCCCTCCGCTCATATTTTAATGCTGCATGATATTGTGCGTAAGCATCAGGCGACATATTGGGGAAGATATAAAAGGTGGTCGTTTCCAAAATCTTTGAATTATCCCCTACCAAACGTTCTGCAAATTGTAGCGCCAATTCCACCCCTAAAACATGAAATCCTTCTGTGCCGCCAACTACTGCGATACCCGGCTTATTATTAAGATCTCCGGAGCCTACTTTTAAGACCCATATATCATTACCCCCATCTGTTTTTACTAAAGAAGTTAATGAGGCAACCGCATTAGTACCTAGTTTTTGAAGGCGTTGTGCAATTTGTTGGTTGGTGGGGTAATCGTTCTGCCCCCAGATAGGACAAGAAAGTAGAACTATCCCCATAAGACAGTGTAGTTTTTTATGCATAGCGGTAATTATGAAAGCCTATATCGGGCAGTCTAGATAAAAAATTAAAAAACGAATGTAGGTAAAAGGGATACGCTGTTAAAAAGTTTAACAACTCTTTAAAATTTATTTAAGATTGCTGTTTGGATTGTAAAATTTAATCCTTTGGAAGTCAGTTAGAAACCGTAATTCACAATGGTAATGAAGAATAACTGTAATTTCTTATTTTTATAAAAAAACGGAATGAACCGAAGTACATTTCTTCAAATAAGTCTGGCAGCCTTCCTAGGGCCGTCTTTATTCTCCAATAAGCCATTCAAGCCCAATAGAAAACTGTGTTTCAATACTTTGGGTTGCCCAAACTGGAGCTTGAAAGAAGTTTTTGAAAATGCAAATAAAATGGGTTACGCTGCGATTGAGATCCGTGGAATCTTAGACAATGTGGATATAGTATCAAGTCCTGATTTTCAACCGGCAAATCTCCCCATAGTAAAAAAGATGGCAGCCGATTTTAATGTTAAAATACTAAACTTAAATTCCTCAGCGGTGCTTCATGAATATGAGCCTGAGAAAAAGAATCTCAATTTAGATACCGCCAAAAAGTACATTGATATAGCAGCGCAATTGGATTGTCCCTATATCCGTGTGTTTCCCAATTACTTTCCTAAGGAAAAAACTAAAGAATTTGCTCTGGCAACCATACAAGAAAATTTGGCAACACTTGCTACATATTGTAAAGGTTCTCAAGTAAAGGTCCTATTGGATACCCATAGCGATTTGGTATGGTCTGCCGACATTAAAACAATAATGCAGGATATGGACAAACAACATACCGGAATACTATGGGATTTCTTTAACATGCATTTTACAACCAGGGAGAGTCCGGAAACAATGTACACTTCATTAAAAGAATACATAGCTTTTGTACAAATCAAAGACGGTTTTTTTACAGCGAAGAACCAATCTAAATATTCACTTACCGGAGAAGGGGAAGTGCCTATTTCACAAATTCTAAACCTTTTGGATAAAGACAACTATGACGGCTATATTAGCTTTGAATGGGAAAAAAGATGGCATCCGGAATTAGCGGAACCGGAAATCGCTTTGCCACATTTCAAAAAAATAATTGCTACTTTGTAAAAAAAACGCCTGACACTTAAGTTAACTAATGGCAATGAACGACGATTCCAAACAATCTAACACCGTACGATGGGGAATTATTGGCTGTGGAGCTGTTACAGAAGTTAAAAGTGGACCCGCTTACCAAAACACACCCGGTTTTGAGATTAGAGCCGTAATGCGAAGAGATGCTATTAAAGCAGCCGACTATGCCTTAAGACACGGGATACCAAAGTTTTATACCGATGCCGATGTGTTGATACGAGATAAAGAAATAGATGCGGTATATATTGCCACACCACCGGATAGCCATCTCTATTATGCCTTAAAAGTTGCAGAAGCCGGGAAACCCTGTTGTATTGAAAAACCACTCTCTCCAAATCATACCCAAAGTTTGGCTATATACACTGCTTTTAAGGAAAAAGGAATTCCTTTATTTACAGCGTATTACCGCAGATCCTTACCTCGCTTCCTTCAAGTTAAGGAATGGTTAGAAACCGGAACCATTGGTCAGATAAGACATATTCGCTGGCATTTAAGAAAGCCGCCATCACAATTAGATCTCAATAAAACCTATAACTGGAGAACCGATGCTGAAGTAGCGCCGGGAGGTTACTTTGATGATTTGGCAAGTCATGGGTTAGATCTTTTTGTATATTTTCTGGGGGAAATTGAAATAGCTTCCGGAGTTAGTGGCAATCAGCAAGGACTTTATACTGCTAAAGATGCTATTGCCGGCTGCTGGAAACATAAAAATGGCATCACTGGCGAAGGGAGTTGGAACTTTGGTTGTAATGACAGGGAAGATAAGGTAGAAATTCTTGGGAGTGAAGGCAAAATTACCTTTGCTGTTTTTGATGAGGAAGACCTAATACTGCAGAGGGGCAAAACTGTAACGCGTCTTTATATTGAAAATCCCAAACATATACAGCAGCCTCATGTAGAAAATATAAAGGAACATTTGTTAGGAATTAGACAGCATCCTTCCACAGGGGAAACAGCGGCGCATACGAGTTGGGTCATGGATCAAATACTGGGAATAAAATACTAGAAATTTAGACCCTTGCAGTCATAAAAATCATTTTGTAAGAAATAACTTCCATATAATTTACTAAACACTTTATCCGAATTGTGGTTTTACATCGAATTTAAAGCCCATTCATAGAGCAATTTCTCTGGTTTATAGGACTTTTACGTTCTTTACACAAAACCCAAGTCTTATGAACAGAAGAGTGACGCATTCCATTCTTTTTTATGCCTTTTGTACCTTATGTATTTTGTGGGCATTTTATCTACTTATCGTTCAATTATAAATCTCTGATTGATTCAAGGCAAGGAACCAAAATCGTAACGCTAAGGATTTGGATGTAAACAATAAGCTTGTTTTCACAAAGAATATGCTTACCTTTCTAGCTCAAGCTAATTTTTAAATAAGCAATTCATGAATATTACAAAAATTATCGGTATCCTTTTGATGGTGGGTGGCATTGCCTTGGGCTACATGGGTATTACAAAAATAGCCGACAATAGTGCTGCCATAGAGATTTTAGATTTGGAAATTGATGTTTCCAATGAATCCGGAAAAGAACAGGGGTATATCTATTTGGGACTAGCTGTTTTGTTATTTGCAGGTGGTATTTATTCGTTGAGAAAAAAGTAGATTAACGTGAGTTCGATGTAAATCAAAATTGAACTAATAAGCAAAAAGCTGATTTTCAATGCGTTGTTTGTTTTTAAGTTTTTAATATTCTACTTTCATTTCTTTTGATTGTCCAAAAGAAACGAAACAAAGAAAAAGACACTTTTCCGTAGGAATTTTTCAGCCAAGGCTGAAAACCGTCTGGCAAACTCTGCGTCGCTCCGAGCTTTCGTCGCTCCTGAATCTCAGAGCTTTGCTCAGACTATTCTTGCGGAAAAGGGCTTAGAACCTGAGTCAATTTTAGGATTCTTAGATCAAACTCAGGTTAGATTAGAAATCCGGAGGTATTTCACTGCGCTTTTAGCAATGCGGGCAGTACAGTGGAGTTTTACAATTTTTAAACTAATCTTTAAAATATGTATTTTGCAAAGAAGCTGCCCCAAATTATTGGAACAGCTTCTTAGTTTTACTCATAAGCGTGATGTAAACTTTGGCTTACCAGTTATTTACCTCATCAATTATTTCTTGTTTCTTTTTACCGGTTTTCTCTTGCAATTTTCCCAGCATTTCATCAAATTTCCCTTCGGAATAGGTCAAATCATCATCAGTAACACTACCGTATTTCTGCTTAAATTTTCCTTTTACTTGTTTCCATTTTCCTTCTAATTGATCGCTATTCATAATGTC
>JBGTEN010000252.1:0-2213 GCA_041747755.1 Arenibacter sp.
GCGAATGGTTGGTGTTTTGGATGAAAATCCAACTATTCAGGTAACTATTATAGGACATACAGATAGCATTGGTACCGAAGAATATAATCAGGTTTTATCCCAAAGAAGAGCAAAAGCTGTGGTGGGTTACTTAACTGGAAATGGCGTCACTAGCAGCCGATTAAACTATATCGGAAAAGGCGAACTAGAGCCGGCTTTTTCAAATGATACCAAAGAAAACAGAGCTAAAAATAGAAGGGTTAATTTCAAGGTGGACTAATCCATCTCAGTTGTATTTGCTAAACTAAAAGGATGGCGCTAAAGTGAAAATACTTTTCATTTTAGCGCTATTTTTTTGTCAGCAGAGGCACTTTAGGCTTCTCTTGATGATTAATTTCCAATATAATTGTTCATTATAGGCTCTATAAATTACCATATAAAAATTGGTGTCTCTTATTGAGTTTCCAATCTTTCGTTTCCAAATTTTCTTTTACTTTCTTTTTTCTACTATATAACTAGCTCTAATGGCTGGTTGCTAAACTGATAGCCCCCGGTTAGTGGCTCACCGAACGGAAGCAGGTACTGTCCCAAATAGTGTGTCTGATAGTAGGGTTTTCCACTGTTCACTTCACACGTTGTTTGGGTTAAAGTTATCATCAAATTTAAAATTACTTATAGGATAGCTATAAGTTTTTTCTTCCATCTCCATGGCAACATACCCCATTAAGGTGATTGCTGCTTTAGGGTTGGGTAAAGCGTTTCTCATTTTCAAGGTTCTCCTAAAGGATTTGTTCAATCTTTCTATCCAATTAGTAGTGTATATCATTCGTCTGACTCGATAATCAAAATTCATATAAGTGAATAGGTTATCTAAATCATCTCTTTGTGCTATACTCTTCAATTTAGGATAGTTTTTTGACCATTTATCCAATGTTTGCTTCAAATTTTGCACCGCTTCTTTGGTGGTGTAAAACACATCATCTGGGTTGAATACTTGCTTTAATTCTGATCCAAATGATTCTCTATGAGCTACTCGTATATGTTTGTTTAGGTTGCGCTGAAAGTGCAAAACACAATTCTGTCTCATGCTGCCAGCAAAGACTTTTCCGACTACATTATCAAGCCCTGTTAAACC
Organism: Arenibacter sp.; assembly: GCA_041747755.1. Taxonomy (GTDB): domain Bacteria; phylum Bacteroidota; class Bacteroidia; order Flavobacteriales; family Flavobacteriaceae; genus Aurantibrevibacter. The sequence goes on from JBGTEN010000252.1 coordinate 1,115, forward strand.
GTCAAAAACAAATAAACCAACCTTATTTACTCCTCTAGACTTAATGTTTTCTAAGACTTCTTGCCAGCCTGATGCAGATTCTTGAGGGATATTAACTATGCCCAAAACTTCTCTGGTGTGATTATCTTTTAACCCTAATAGAATATAAAAAGCTTCTGTAGCTACGCTCTCTCTCCTTACTTTGATATGAATGGCATCAATGTATACAATTGGGTAAAAGCTATCTAGTTGCCTTTCTAACCAGGCATCTACTAATGATGAAAGGTCGGTAGTAATCCGTGAAATGCTGCTTTTACTATAGTTGGTTCCATAGATGTTTTCAATCACGCTTTCTATTTGTCTAGTGGTTAGCCCCTTTCCATACAATTCAAAACAAAGATTCTTTATTTGCTCCTCTTGCTCATTGAGTAAACCCAAGATTACTGGCTGAAAGACTCCTAGGCGGTCTCTAGGTATTTTTAACTGCAATTTAGACCCTATTCCAGAGCGAGTAGCTTGACGATAGCCATTGCCTTTATTATTTTCTCCACTCTCATTCAAGAATGCTTGTCTTTCACTATACATTAAGCCATTAACAAACATCCCGAAAACATCATTCAAACCATTTTCTTGCAAAAGATGCTCTTTGATTACACTTTGTAACTGACTGTTGCTTAATTTTAACTCGGTTTCCTGCTTTTGATTTTCCATAATATTATTTGTCGTTATTTACTATTATGAAGTTAATTGTGGGAAACCCTTTTTCCTAGACAGACACACTTTTCGGGACAGTATGCGGAAGCAGAAAGGATAGCTAATTATATGAGCGTAAAAACATTAACATATTTTGGTTTTTTTATGCATCTGTGAAGACACAGATGCGAGCGAAAAAAAAATTGTAGCAGTTGTTATAAATTTTTGCAAAGCGAGGATTTCACCTAGAGATTAGTCAAACCCCTACCATCGCCCCTGGTTGTGTCTTCACAACCAGACAGATAAGTAGAAACATTAAGAAGTTTTGGTTTTACCGTGTATCTGTGAAGATTCAGATGCGAGCAAAAAATATTGCAACAGCTTTAAAATTTTTAGCAAAGGGAGAACTCTTGCCAAAGGCTACTTA
>JBGTEN010000253.1:0-2879 GCA_041747755.1 Arenibacter sp.
AATTGTCGGTTGTCCATCTTTCATTATAGCATAGTCCACTTTTTCGCCTTTCTTAATTCCGATGTCGGCAATAAATTCTGGAACTACTTCAAGCGGGTTAAAAACGTCATATCCCAATGCTTTTATAAAAGGCATAATGAAAGCATTTTTTGTCGCCTCTTCTGTGCTGATTTGAGATTTCAGTTTTTCAACTCTGTCTCCGAATTGTTTGATTTCGTCTTTAAAGTCCATTTTGTAATTGTTGTTTGTTATTTGGTAGGTTTGAATTTAGTGAAGTGTCCCGCTAAGGTAGCAGCTAACGTTTGGCGGCTTTGCGAAGAAGCGGATTTCGGAGCATAAAACTGTCAACATACCACAAAAGTTGATGCGAGGTAGAATGTTCAATTAACCATTTCACCCGCCATTGAGCCAAACGCCTGTTATGCGGTCGTTTTTTTTATTTCGTCAATCCTGTCAATGTATTCTTTAAATTTTTCCTTAACTATTTTGTCAATGTTGTTTCTATCTGCTCCGTCCCAATACCATTGATTCTCGGATTCATTCAAGTCGTCTTTGGCAAAGTAAAGTAAATAAAAATCCATATACTCCTTTTCCATATCTAGTCCGATACAAATATCTTTTACTTCTTTCAAAATCGCTAAATATTTACTCGGATCGTTTATTGTTGTGGAAAGAAGATAGTAAACATAATTCCTTATCGTTAAAATTTTGTCGGTAATTCCAAGGTTCAGGTCAGCTAATACTTTGTCAGTTAATTCTTGAAGTTCAAATTGATTGTATGGTTTTGTGATACCAGCTAGAATATACAAATTGTCTGATTCATAACCTGCTTCCATCATTTCCAAAGCCCATTCAACCCAACTTTCATCAATGTCTTCGTTGAAGGCTTTTTTCATTAAAATTTTATATGTAGAAATAACTTTGTGCATATTAATCGTAAGTTACATTGCCTACAATGATAAATTCTTGCTCATCTGTATTTTTGTTAACTAAAGCCCCGTTGATTGTAACTGAATAATATTGTTGTAAAGGTTTGAATGTCTCATCCTTAAATCGAGGTGTCAACAACAAAATGTCACTCGAAAATGATTCCCCTTTGATTTTTTGAGTTAGCCGAACTTTTAACTTGTCACCATTTCGCTCAGATATAATTTCTCCAAACAAGTTTCCATAAGTCCACTCGAATGGTTCAGCAACTACGATTCTAACTGTCGGTTTACTCATTGTCTGGGGTGTCGTTTAAAATGCCGCATAACGTATCGATATGAACACCGGTGCTTATATATCCACTTTATATAACTAAACTAATAAATTAAAATTGTTTAATTGCACTTGCGGCTATTTAGGCATTTACATAATACCAAAGTAGCCCATATGCGCCCCTAATTCGATTTTACTTAACGCTTATCTATCTGAACACTATAAAATCGAATTAGGATCCAGGCGCGGTTAGTTATGGTAAGATTTGGGGGATTTAGAGTGGATAACTTCTTTTTTCTTTTCATCAGCAAACCTTAACGATATCTTTTGCTCCTTTTACCTTACATACTTTTATGGTGTTTGATTCTGCTAGTTCTAAGTTGTTTTCCTTTGCTTTAAACCGTTCTAAAAGGTTACCGATGTCTTCACTTATTTTGGACTCCACTACCCTAGCGTAGATTTGAGTAGTAGACAATTTGGTGTGTCCTAACAGTTTGGAAACCGTTTCTATGGGAACTCCGTTGGTCAGCATCACTGTGGTGGCAAAGGTATGTCTGGCAACATGAAAAGTGATATTCTTGCGTATGCCACATCCGGTTGCTATTTCTTTCAGGTAGGCATTGGTCTTTTGATTGGAACTCAGGGGTAGTAGCTTATCTGTGTAGGGGTTGTTTGTATACTTCTGAAGTATATTCCAAGCTTTGGGGAGGATGGGTATTTTTACCAACTCGTCCGTTTTTTCTCTTCGGGTATAAATCCAATAGTTGTTATCAATGCCTCTGGTAATGTTGTTCTGTGTCAGCTCCTTTAAATCGATGTAGGATAATCCGGTGTAGCAGGAGAACAGAAAGCAATCCTTTACCTGCTCTAAGCGATTATGCATAAACGTGGTATCCTCAATCAACTTTAGTTCCCGCTCTGTTAGAAATACCCTATCGAACTTATTAAACTTTAACTGGAATTGGTCAAAGGGATTCTTTGCTATCCATTCCAGTTTCACGGCAAGATTCGCCAGTTTTTTAAAGCGTTCCAAGTGCTTCATAACCCCATTATTGCCCAAAGCAAGCTGTTTCCTTTTGTCTGAGGATTTTCTTAAGTACTGTTCAAAATCGACTATAAACCTGTAGTTGAGATGTTTTAGATGAACATCATTGGTTTTGAGTTTTGTTCTTAAAAAGGAGGACAAGTACTTTTCTGTGGTGTAATAGTTCTTGGTGGTGCCTTTCTTTAAAACTTGGGTCATTGTTTCGTTATGATAGGCAATGATATCCATCAAGGTCTTGCTTACATCATCTTCGCCAAAGAAACGCTGTTTTAATGCCATTGAGGAGACTATCTTGTCTTCTTCAAGTAATTCTTTGTGGCATTGTAATAGTTTTAAGTACACCTGGTCTAGATAGGCATTGAGGATTCGGGCTTTTTCGGCATTGCCCTTTGCCCTACCCTTGCTAATGTCCCATTCTCTGGTGTCGATACTTCGTTGTAAACTGATTTCTGCTCTTTCGCTTCGGATAGTAATCCGTACATAAATAGAAAGCAGGTTGGGGATACTTCTGGATTTTCTGGTAAAGAAAATGATGGTGAAGGTCTGTTTTGTCTTCATCGCTAATGACTTTAGTTAAACAATAAGTTGTAAAGACGAAAGTCAAATCGTACCCTAAAGTTCTTTAAAGTTAGTA
>JBGTEN010000254.1:0-6920 GCA_041747755.1 Arenibacter sp.
TGAAGCCATTAAGATAAGCCATGAGGGTATTCAAAAAATAGGATTTAAATAGACTTAAATCGACCCAATTCGGTTATAAAATAATTGAGATTCCGTTTTTCAACTTCGTTTGGAAAACGGAATTTTTTATGGCCTACTGACAGACCTCCCCTAGCCCCTCGCGAAAAGTAAATACAAATTCAAACTGAAATATCAAATACGTTGTTCGTTGCTGATTTTGTACTTAGTACTTTATACTCAATACTTTGTACTTAGTAATTTGAAAATCGTTTGTCTATTGCAACTCCCCACAATAATATCCTTTGGAGTTGAGTGCTATTTCTACTTCCAAAGTGATGTCCTGCACAGCCTCGATGCGCAAAATATTGTCATGGTCTTCAAAGTCGAAATCGATTTGAATAATCTCATTGAAAGCCGACAGGATTTGTCGCACGTTTCTTTCCAGACTCTCGTTAATATTCGTTTTAAAAACCAAAACCAAATGCTGTAACCCTTCTATTCCCACCATGTTGTATGTTTTTGAGTTATTGTTTGTAATTCAATGGCCGCTCCTATTCTTGGGGTAATTACTTCTAATCCTAACGCTTTTGCACTTTCGGTAAGCCGTTTTACCGGTTCGTTCCAGGCGTGCATGGCCAGCTTAAATGCTCCCCAATGAATGGGCATGATGGTTTTTGCACGTACATCCAATCCTGCCTGAGCTGTTTCTTCCGGAAACATGTGTATTTCATGCCATAGTTCATTGTATTGCCCACATTCAATTAATGCCAAATCAAAAGGACCATAGGTGGCTCCGATGGCTTTAAAATGATCCCCATAACCACTGTCCCCACTAAAGAAAATATTTTCTGAGGGTGACTTAATAATCCATGAACTCCATAAGGTCTTTCCCCTGTCGGTGAAGCCCCTTCCCGAAAAGTGTTGTGCGGGGGTGCATCTGAAAATCAAATCGTCAAAAGACACTTCTCCCCACCAATCCAATTCTACAATACGATCCGATTCCACTCCCCATTCTCTTAGATGTGCCCCAACTCCCAATGGGGTATAAAATAGTCCTACCTTTTTTTTTAACTTTTTTATAGAGCCATAATCCAAATGATCATAGTGGTCGTGAGAAATAAGCACGGCATCTACAAAGGGTAATTTTTCGATTTCAATAGGAAGTTCTTTGCTAAATCTTTTAGTACCTAAGGCCGGATGAGGAGAAGGAACACTACCGAACATCGGATCAATTAAAATGTTCTTATTCTGAATCTGTAATAAAAAAGTAGAATGACCGAACCAAATCAGGCGGGTGCTGTCTTTAAAATGGGCTATTTCTACCGAATCCATCTTTTCCACCGGTACATCATTTTTTGGAACGCTTAAAGGTTGTGGACTGAAAAAGCCTTTAAACATTTTTACTCCTTTTTTAAAGTCCATTTCCATTTCCACATCCCCATTGTTCATGAACTTTCCCGCTTTATAATTTTGTGATTGTTCAAAAAGCAACTGCTGCTCTTTGCTTACGGATCCCCCAAATTCAGGGCTTAAATTGACGAATAAGACCACTGCCAATACAAGTACCGACAGGAAAACCAGAATTAGTATGCTCATTTTCTTTACAATTTGTTTTAGTTTCTTCATTTTAATTTTTGCCGAAATTCTTCTATAATCGAATAAATATTCGTTTTTAATTCAAAAAAAATTACCGCTTAATAGCGTCCCATAAAAAGGTAAACATCATATCCATGTCTTTTTCATTTAATGATAGTTGTTTGTCTAATATAAGTTCAGTGGTTTGTTTCAGATTGGACTCTACCAAGGAGAAAAGTACCGCATTTGGCACATCTTTTATAAGCTGTTGTCGCTTGCCCTCGGCTATTAGATCTGTGCTCAACTGCAATTTACCCTCGGTTATTTCCTTGGGTAACTTATCCATATAGGGGGATTGTTTTACTTGCTGAATAAAGTTCATCTCTTTAAAATTATTCACGCTAAAATGCAGCCACTGCAACCAAATTTTCTTAAGTTTTAGTTTAAAAGGAATATCTAACACCAGATTACTTCTGAATTCTTCTGTATGATTACTGACAAGATCCGTAAATATGGAGAGAATCAAATCTTCCTTACTTTTATAATACACATATAAAGTAGAAGGACACACCCCCACTTTACAAGCCAAATCCATCATTTTAACGCCGGCAATCCCTTTTTCGTAGACTATATCTACAATTTTGGCATTAATGGCATCCTTTTTTTCGGCATCTTTTAACTTCATAGGGCAAATGTAAAAATAAAAACGAATAAATATTCGTTTTTAAATAATTTTATAGCCAATTAGCATTTTGTAACTTCACCAAATGATAAAGACGCTTATACCTTCACTTTTGATAATGGTCAGTTTTTCTACGTTCTCATTTGGACAAGATTTGTCGACTCATCGTTGGGAAAATCGTTTGCTGATTATTTTGAGTACATCAAAGGATAACCCTAAATACAAGCAGCAAATACTAGAATTCGAGGGAAGTCCCATGAAAATGAAAGAACGCAAATTGCTGGTATATCAAGTTACCCCAAAGGCCTATCGGAAAGGTTTAGATGAACATACGGGATGGAGCGAGGGAGATGCCCTATTTAAAAAATATAAAACCGAAAATTCAGATTTTGAAGTTATCCTTATTGGTTTAGATGGCGGTATTAAGCTTAGGGAGACCACCTTGATTACAGCAGAAAAGCTATTTGCCTTGATTGACAGCATGCCTATGCGCAGTAGTGAGCTTCGAAAGCAAGGCGAGAAATAAATCAAAGAAATCCATTACATTTCAAAATCTTAAATTACTGTTTAGTCTTGGACCCTTTTCAAACTGTCAAAAAAATCCATTTACATTTTAAACTTTACAAACCTTACGGAATGTTGAGTCAACTTACCTCTAACGATGCTAAAGAGGCCAGAAACAAACAGTTTTTGGGTGAATTGTATGAATTTTCGCAAGGGATTATGCCTGTAGGTCGTTTGGATGAAAAATCGGAAGGCTTACTATTAATGACTACCGATGGAAAGTTAAGTGATGCCATAAATCGCTCGGGAATAGAAAAAGAGTATTATGCCCAGCTGGATGGCGAAATTACAATGGAAGCACTTACCCGTTTACAAAATGGTGTTGAGATTGGATTTAATGGAAAGAAATACATGACACACCCTTGCCGTGTCGAATTATTGAAGTGTATCCCCAACCTTCCTCCGCCTGATGTTAAACTACGTTTAGCAAGGCATCGACCCAACGCATGGATTAGCATTGTCTTAACTGAAGGTAAGTTTCGTCAGGTTCGTAAAATGACGGCTGCCGTTGGATTTCCAACTTTACGTTTAGTCCGTATCCGTGTTGGAAGTGTTGGTCTTGAAGACCTTTTACCCGGAGCAGTACAAGAGGTGGATCAATTTTCTTTATAGAGAAACCCTAAACTAAATAGAACTATTTTAAAAGTCCCTTCGAGCCACTTATAATTTTGGAAATTATTCCCTTCTCACTTGTAAACTCAGCATAAAGAACACCTCCAATATGAAGGATAAGATAGCCCACAAAATAATAAATTGAGAGTTCATGAATACTTTCCATAGTTTTTTTATAAGCTACCGGTCCAAATTTTATGATAAGACCTGTAATGAGAGATAATGCCACGCATATATAAAAGACAATATAGGCCCATCGATGTAGTTTTTGTTTGCTATTCAGGTTTTGTTCTAACGGGTTTTGAAATGGCATTTTACCAAATAACGGAAGTAAAAACCGTAAGCTGAAAAGTCCGACTAAACCATACCCAAGGTAAATATGCCAGTCCCACATCGGTTTTCTTATCGTCTTTGCCAAAACTACTAATTGCTCCTGAGACAAATGCTGATCATTTGCAACAAGGAATTCACCTATGATGCCAGCCACATGATCCCTATTCATCCAAGTTAAACGCAGAAAAATAGTAATTAATAAGAGTATCATTACTATGGCAATTGTCCAGTGCATTACTCTATAAAGGGAACTGTAGTCTTTGGCTTTCATGGTTTTGGTAGATATATTGATTAACTCTTGGCTGTAAACTTTTATCAAATATATAATTATATCGCTATCGTAAATAACTAAAAAACCACTAGCTTACTAAATTAGTATTTGCTGAGTGGTTTTAATTTGATAAAAAATAGTATCGTGATCAACCGATAGTTTCCTACTAAGTTAAAGTTGCATCCAAACTAATTTCGGCTTTTAATAGTTTGGAAATCGGGCATACTTCTTTGGCTTTATTTGCCACATCAATAAATTCATCTTTTGACATACCGGGAACATCGCCTTTCAATTTCAGACCAACATGGGTTACACTGCCATCTTCAAAAGTCACCTTAGCTTCAACATCTAATGTTGTCGGTGTAAATCCTGCCTCTCCTAAAAGAAAGCTTAGTTGCATGGCAAAGCAACCTGCATGTGCTGCCCCTATTAATTCTTCCGGATTTGTTCCTTTCCCTTCTTCAAAACGGGTTGAAAAAGAGTATTGCGTACTTTCTAATACGCCACTTGCAGTGGTTAATGTTCCTTTACCTTCTTTTCCGCCACCTTTCCATTGGGCGCTTGCTTTTCTGTTAAATTTCATAATACGAGTTCTTTTAATGATTTGTAATCTGTATATCCTTTTTCTCCGGGCGTATAAAATGTACTTTCATCCCAAGGAGTAAGTTCGGCATTTTGTTCAAAACGTGCAACCAAATCGGGATTAGAAATGAACCATTTTCCATAGGCAACCAAATCTGCATCCCCTTCTTCAATAACCGTATTTCCTTTCTCCTGATCGAATCCTGTATTGATTATCAAAGTTCCCACATACATAGGTCGGTAGCGCTTTGCTATTTCAGTTACCGCATGAGGCACCTCAGAGACATCTGTAAAAGGCTCTGATAAATGCACATACGCCAAGTCATAGTCATTCAATTTATTAATGATATAATCAAAAGTTGGAATGGTCTGCTCATCCAAGGTCATTCCAAAAACACCATGCAAAGAAGGATTAAATCGAGCACCAATTTGCTGTTGCGGAATTACCTCCTTTACAGCATCCAGAACTTCAAAGAAGAACCGTGCTCTGTTTTCAATACTTCCTCCATATTCATCCGTACGATGATTGGATGTAGCACTAAAAAATTGATGAAAAAGATATCCGTTAGAGGAATGAATCTCTACCCCATCAAATCCGGCTTCAGCGGCATTGGCTGCTGCCTGTTTGAAGTCGGCCACAGTGGTCTTTATATCCTCAAGGGTCATAGCTTTTGGTGTAACCGTCTCTTTAAAGCCCTCAGGAGTATAGGATTTTGAATTTGGATTGATGGCCGATGGCGCCAGTGGTAATTCCCCACCATGAAAATCAGGATGAGAAATTCGGCCTACATGCCATAGTTGAATAAATATCTTTCCGCCTTGCTCGTGGACACTTTCAGTAACTTTTTTCCATCCGGCCACTTGCTCTTTTGAATGAATTCCAGGGGTGTTTACATAGCCTACTGCCATTTTGGACACCTGCGCCCCTTCTGTGATTATGAGTCCAGCCGAAGCCCTTTGGGCATAATATTCGCCGTGTAACTCAGCCGTCGGAACATTTCCCTCATTTGCCGCACGACTGCGTGTCATAGGTGCCATAACTACTCTATTGTTCAATGCTAAGCCATTCTTTTTATATGGCTGTACTATGGGTTGTTTCATGTGCTACATTTATTTATTAAAAATATCTGGTTTAAGTCGTCTCAAGGCGAATTACCTAACCGATTATTTTAATAAAAATTGGTTTTACTATCCTAACAAGCAATGACACGGAAGACCCAATACGATGTTTTGAAAGAATCTTCCTAAAGGTACAGGTATTAGGTATGGATTGAACTAACGAGCAATTCTTTAACAGAATGTTTAACAATTGATAACGAAATAGCAAGTTTCGATAAAGTGTTCTGTTCAAAAATGAAAAAGACAACTATTTATACTCCATTAAAATTTCCATAAGTGCTTGTGCAGAAACAGATCCCTTTAATGCAATGAATGCTCTGGGGGTATCATCCCCAATTTCATAAGTAATACCCGTAGCACCGAATTGTTGATTGAACCAACCTCCTGAAGTGGGTCGACTAATTTTCCCGGGCATCTCGTTAATATCCTCTAACCGGGTGCCGAGTCTAATTTTTTCCAGCCATGCTTTGGTAAAATCAGGAATACTTCTTTTCACGCTTTCATCCGGAGTATAATAAACATCCTTCCAAGTGCTGTGAAAATCGAGTCCTAATAAAACTTTATTCTTGTGTCTTGTTGTTTCCTTAACCATGTGGTTCGTGATTTGCTCTATTTCGGTTTGGTTATATACACTCCAATCCCGATTCAGATCTACCCCACCTGTATTATGCCGGTAATGTCCCAAATCTACTCCATCGGGATTCATAAGTGGGTAAACCATTACCCTAAACCTCTCTAAAAAACCATTTTTTCCCCCTCATCCAATAAGGTTTCTAAAAAGGATTGCATAGCAAAATAACCCGTTACTTCCGGGGGATGTTGTCTGCTTAGGACAATAATAGTTGGTTTTCTATCATAGGCTCCTTTGGAAATGTTTAAATAATGTAGTGTTCTACCCTGGGCACTAACCCCTGCCGTATCACGTGTTACATATTGGTTTTGCTCAAATTTTAAAACCCAATCAGTCACCCGTTTATAATCCTGTATTTCTTGTGCAGCTACCCATGTCGTATCTTGTGAAATCGGAAATTTAAAACTTATCTGGGTACTATCCGGATTAAACCGAAGTAAGGTGGTATCCATTGCGGTCCAACTTTCGCCATCCTTACTTAACTTGGGATGATACCTATGTTTATGATTATTTGTATAGCTTAATTTCAAATAAATATCTTGTTTATTTTC
>JBGTEN010000255.1:0-18069 GCA_041747755.1 Arenibacter sp.
ATCACAGGTGCAGTAGGTCAGGAATTTAGTAGCTATTTTAACACCAAAATTCGAAACAGAATAGGAATGCAAGGCTCTTGGGTAAAGACAGGCTACCTTAATCTCTATTTTAGTAATGCGCGAAGTATGGCACGTTTTGGACTGTTAAACCTAAATAAAGGTATTTGGGATGACACTACAATTCTAGGTGATTTGGACTATTTTACAGCCATGACAACCACATCTCAAGATTTAAATCCGGCTTATGGATATCTCTATTGGCTAAACGGAAAAGCTAACTTTAAAATTCCAGGTTCCGAACAATTACTTTCCGGAAAGTTAATTCCCTCTGCTCCGGATGATATGTATTCAGGTCTTGGAGCTTTTGACCAGAAACTATATATTGTTCCCAGCAAAGGTATTGTCATCGTTAGGATGGGCGATTCTGCTAACGAAGAAGAACTGGGACCTACAGCTTTTGACAATGAGTTATGGATTAGAATCAATGCGCTTATAGAATAAAAATCTATTCATAACCTTGGGGAGATTTCCTCGCTTGAGTAACTTTTTCAAACGCGGTACCTACATCGTATAACTTTCCCTCTTGATACTGCTTGGCAATTATAGTTAAATTAACGGGTTCCCCTGAAGTTTTAAATCCCATTGGAACTGTTAAAGCAGGATATTTTGCAGCAGCAGCATAACTGGCGTGTTTATTATTAACCGAAAGAACTGCATCCAAATTATGATTATCGAAGAAAGATGCAAAAAAATCTCGGGTACTAGATTGCAATATTCTTTTTATCTCTTTTAACTCTGTCTCTGTGGTACCATCAGCGAGTATTCCTTCAAATAATGCTTGTCCGTATGGCATCCGAATCAGTGAATCCTGTCTATTAAAGGTAACTAATTCGGCAATTGAATTAAACTTCACCGCATCTCTATTTCTTACCTGAGTTTGTATGTAGTTGGGTAAATCATTTCTCATATCAATATTCAAAATGCTGATAAAACCTTCCATACTTGGTTTGGGCACATCTAATACCACAAGAATCCCTCCTGATTCTTCAATTTTATCAAGAGCATGTTTGTAGACAGGTTCATTTTCAACTAAATCCTTAAATACTCCAAAACGCTTTCCTTTAAGGTTTACTTTAGCTTCTGGTCGATACCAAAATTCTTTCCAGTCGGCCTGCACGGATTCTTCATCAAACTCGTCAAAACCTCGCATTGCATCCAGAAGAATACCATTGTCAATAACATTCTTTGTCATTGGACCGGGGGTATCCAAAGTGCTTGAAATAGGTACAATACCGGTTCTGCTTAACAATCCTACTGTGGGTTTAAGTCCCACAATCGAATTTTGACCGGATGGGGATAAAATAGATCCTGAAGTTTCTGTTCCAACTGCTGCGACAGCATAGTTCGCAGCTATCGCCACACCGCTACCTGAACTGGAGCCCCCGGTTTCAAAAATTCCCCTACCATAAGGATTTAATGTTTGTCCGCCCAAAGCGCTATAGCCAACCGGACACCCACTACAGAAAAAATAAGCCCACTCACTTAGATTTACTTTCCCCAATATAAGGGCGCCCTTTTCTTTTAGTCTACTTACAACAAAAGCGTCATCCGTTTCATTTTCCATAAGAGCAATAGCTCCTGCTGTTGTTTTCATTTCTGTCGTTCCAATATTATCTTTGAGTAAAACAGGCATTCCGTATATGGGATGATGAGTCTGTGACTTAGCGTCCCTATCCCTATTTTTAGCTTCCTCAATTACATTTGGATTTAAAGCAATGATAGCATTTAATGTGGTCTCCTTATTTAATTCATATTGATAAACACGATATAAAAAGAAACGAGTTAAGGTTTCATAATTAAAAATTCCTTGTGCTATATGATTTTGAATTGTAGGTATATCTTGCTCTAAAATTAGCGGTTTTAGACGCTGGTATTCTTCCTCAGTCATTTTTAGAACTTCATGATAAAGAGGTTCGAAAACCGCATTTTTATCTAATACTTTGGATTGGATAAGCTTATAACGCATGCGTTCTATCTCATGTTTTGCGCTGGCACTTAAATCGTTAGATTCGTCATAAGGTATCCAAAGTTGGGTTGGATTGGCAGTATCGCTTCCAGTATCAATTTTTGATGAATCTTTACAAGAGGTGAATTGTAAAAAAGACATAAGCAGCACTAATCTAACTGCATATCCTATTGAAGCATAATTTTGCATTTTCTATGAATTGAGAATTTTCATAAAACAAGTAGTACGAGAATTTCACTTAAAACTCGGCTTCTTGAAATGGTCCTTATTTTGAGATGCTAAAAAAAGAATCCACAAATTCATATTTGTTGAATACCTGTAAATCCTCAATCCCTTCACCCACTCCTATGTATTTAACCGGTATCTGAAATTGGTCAGAAATTCCTATTACAACCCCACCTTTCGCCGTACCGTCTAATTTGGTTACTGCAAGAGAGGTAACTTCTGTTGCTATGGTAAATGCCTTGGCCTGTTCAAAGGCATTTTGACCTGTTGAACCATCTAAAACCAATAAAACATCATGAGGAGCATTCTCTACCACTTTTTGCATTACCCGTTTCACTTTAGTAAGTTCGTTCATTAGGTTTACTTTATTGTGCAAACGGCCAGCTGTATCAATAATTACAATATCTGCTTGTTGATTTAAGGCAGAACTTAAGGTATCGAAAGCCACCGAAGCGGGGTCACTACCCATTTGTTGTTTTATTATGGGTACCGCTACCCTATCAGCCCATATTTGAAGCTGATCAATTGCAGCAGCCCTAAACGTATCTGCTGCCCCTAGAACAACTTTAAAGCCTTGCTTTTTGAATTGATAAGCCAACTTGCCAATTGTTGTGGTTTTCCCAACCCCATTTACGCCAACTACCATTATAACATAGGGCTTTATATCTGCGGGGATTATAAACTCTGTTTCCTCACCGGAATTAGTTTCCGTAAGAAGGCCGGCGATTTCTTCTCTTAAAATTCCGTTAAGCTCTTCAGTTCCCAGGTATTTATCCTTGGCAACTCTTTCTTCTATTCTTCTTATTATTTTTAAGGTTGTTTCTACCCCAACGTCTGATGATACCAAAACCTCCTCAAGATTATCCAGGACATCATCATCTACTCTAGACTTTCCTGCAACTGCCTTACTTAATTTGGACAGGAATGTAGTAGTGGTTTTTTCCAGTCCTTTGTCTAAAGTTTCCTTTTTTTGAGTGGAAAATATCCTTTTAAATAAGCTCATTTTACAATTAGGATTCGTTTTATCAAAGATATAAAAATAAAAAAGCTACTTTCAGAGAAAGTAGCTTTATAACCCTTTAAAAAAAATTCTATTTTTTTAACCAATCATTTACCAATTCAGGAGCCATTACCGCTTCAACAAAGGTATATGCGCCTGTTTTTGGAGATTTAACCATTTTTATTGCTTTGGTTAATCTTTTGGAACTTGTCTGTAAACTTGCTACGGTCTTCTTTGCCATGATTTACTATTTAATTTCTTTATGAACCGTCATTCTTTTAAGAACGGAATTAAATTTTTTAATCTCCATTCTGTCCGGAGTATTCTTCTTGTTCTTGGTAGTGATATACCTTGAAGTTCCAGGCATACCCGAGTCTTTATGCTCTGTGCATTCTAGGATGACCTGAATTCTATTCCCTTTTTTTGCCATTGTTATCTAAAATTAATAAGGCCGGATTGTTAAATGAATCCTTTTGATTTTGCTTCCTTTAAAACTTCTGCGATCCCTTTTTTATTGATACTCTTTAAAGCTCTTGTTGAAACTTTTAAGGTAATCCAACGATCCTCTTCTGGTATGTAGAAACGCTTTTTAGAAAGATTTACTTCAAATCTTCTCTTTGTCTTGTTAATGGAAAAGGAAACGTTATTCCCAACCATAGCTTTCTTCCCGGTAAGTTCACAAACTTTTGACATTTCGTTTCTTTTTTGTGTGATTTTTAAACAGGCTGCAAATTTATGTCATTTTTATGGGACGTACAAAATTCTTTTTCAGAATTTTAAAATTTCTTTTTGGAGAAGTTCAAACGCCTTATTTGCTGTCTTTTGAACAATACGCTCTCTGTGATTACCCATCATAAACTGCTCGGCAAAGGAGCCATTTGGGGTTGCAATGCCTATGCAGACTGTTCCAACATCCGCATCAGAATCCCCTTTCGTAGGCCCGGCATTACCGGTTGTGGCAATTGCAAAATCGGTTTTCAAAAGCTTTCTTACGTTCTCGGCCATTATAGCAGCCACCTCAACACTTACTACGGAATAACTAGCTATGACTTCTTTTGGAACACTAAGTACTTCTATTTTGGTTTGGGTTGCATAGCTTACGACACTACCTTTGAAATAGGCTGAAGCTCCTGGCATAGCCGTAATCATTTGAGCTAATCTACCACCGGTACAACTTTCTGCAGTCGCCAAAGTCATTCCTTTTTCTTGCAATTCTTTGGCAATAACTTCTTCAATTGTTTCCTCATCCTCATAACCATACATGATATTTCCTACCAAAACGGCCAATTTCTTAGATTCAGATTCAATAGCATCACTGATACTATTTTTATCCAATCCTTTGGCGGTGAGTCGTAATCTTACTTTTCCCAAGCTAGGCAAATATGCCAATTTTATAAAGTTTGGAAGCTCTTCCTCAAAAGTTTCCAGAATTTGAGCAATAGTACTTTCTCCTACTCCATAGGTTACAATTGTTCTATGCAGGATGTTTGGTCTTTTAAATGTTTTTAAAATCCTTGGGATTACCTCAGTTGTTATAAGGTTTTCCATCTCAAAAGGAACACCGGGAAGTGAAATAAAAACGGTTTTACCGGTATTAAGCCACATACCTGGGGCTGTTCCATATGCATTGTGCAAGACAATGGCCTTGGAAGGTACCAGTGCCTGTTTTCTGTTTATTTCTGAAATTGGGGTTCTAAGATGCTTTCTGAAAATTTCTTCTACATGTTGCAACACATCTTGGTTCTCTACTAAATGGTCTCCAAAATACTCGCATAGTGTTAGCTTCGTAATATCATCCTTAGTTGGACCCAAACCGCCAGTAATAATAACAACATCTGCATGCGACTCCGCGTCTTTAAAAGCCTGCAAAATATGGGTTCTATCGTCTTGTACAGAAGTAATTTGATAGACAGATACACCAACTTTATTTAAGGCTTTAGCAATAAAAACGGAATTTGTATCTGTAATTTGCCCTATGAGAATTTCATCCCCAATAGTTATTATTTCAGCAAACATTACAAATCAAAGTCTTTTTTTAGCTCGGATATTACTTGATGAATATCTTTCTTGAGCAACGGAAATATACGCGCAATTTCAGCGGCATTATTCTGATTTTTGCCCAGAGTTTCAATTTCAAGTGCTGCAGCTCGGGTCTGCTCCATCCCCAACAAATCAACATTTGGCTTTATTTTATGAGCCAGTTTATATACCTGTTCATAATTTCGCTCATTTAGGGCTTCTTCCAATTCTTTTAAATCTAGGGGTACTTCTTCCAAAAAAACCGAAACCACGGAATTTATGAAATCTTCATCTCCCTCTGCCATTTCCTTCAACTTATCCAGACTATAAATCATCATTTAATTTTTACTGAAAACATTTCTTCACCTTCCAGTACACCTGAAAGGTAATCATTTGAGTTAATTTTACCAACACCGGCGGGAGTCCCGGTAAAAATTATATCTCCCTTTTTTAACATAAAATAGGTTGAAACATAGGAAATAAGCTCATCTACTTTCCAAAGCATCAGACTTGTGTTTCCTTGTTGTACCACTTCCCCATTTTTCAGCAACGAAAAATTAAGGTTATTTATATCCTTTAATGCCGATTTAGATATCCATTTACCTATTACCGCAGATCCATCAAATCCTTTAGCCTTTTCCCAAGGCAAACCCTTTTCTTTTAATTTAGATTGAAGGTCCCTTGCGGTAAAATCTATTCCCAAACCAACTTCATCATAGTAGGTATGAGCAAATTTCTTGTCAATATGCTTTCCTACCTTTTTAATTTTCACCAAAACCTCCACCTCATGGTGCACGTCATTGGAAAATTCAGGGATATAAAAATCTTGCTCTTTGGGTAAAACGGCAGAATCCGGTTTTATAAAAACTACAGGATCGGTTGGCCGTTCATTTGCCAATTCTTTTATATGATCTACATAATTTCTCCCTATACAAACAATTTTCATTCTTTTTATTTAGTTAATCGTTGTTCGTTAATCGTTGTCGGTTAATTGATTTGTTGATGCGTTTATTCGTTTCGAATTTTAGAAAAACCCTTCAAACCTTAAACCAGAAACTTTCGCCCTTACAATCATCATTTAATCAGGGACGTACAAATTTCTGACTTCTGACTTCTGACTTCTAACTTCTAACTTCGTACTTTTAACCTAACTTGGTATTGAGTTTACTCAATTTAATTTGTGTCAATACTTTTTTAGTATATAGTGGAAAATCGGCGTTTATTATCCAACCGAAATAACCCGGTTCCGCTTCCAGTACTTCATGTACTTTTTTGCCCTTGTGTTTACCAAAGGAAAAAACCTCATTTCCTTCTTCATCAAAAACAATAAAACCTGCAAAGTCGGCAGATTGCCTGTGAGTTGAAAATTCGGCCAGCTTTTTTATGTTGTTTTCCAGTTCAGGATAGCGCTGTAATTGAGCTAGCAAGACTTCATACGTTGCATTGGTATCTGCCGCGGCACTGTGAGCATCTTCGAATTCTTTGTCACAATAAAATTTATAAGCGGCACCCAAGGTGCGTTTCTCCATTTTGTGAAATATGGTCTGCACATCTACCGAAACGGTATTTTTCATATCAAAATCCACACCGGCACGAAGCATTTCTTCTGCTAAAAGGGGGATATCGAATCGGTCTGAATTAAATCCACCCAAATCACTATCCTTTATCATCTTATAAATTTCTTTTGAAAGTACTTTAAAAGTAGGTTCATTAGCTACCCTCTCATTAGAAATATTGTGAATCGCAACCACCTCTTCGGGAATAGGCATTTCAGGATTTACAAGCCAAGTTTTACTTTCCTTATTCCCATTGGGAAATATCTTTAAAATAGAAATTTCCACTATTCTGTCTTTGGCAACATTTGTTCCGGTAGTTTCCAAATCGAAAAAACAGATGGGTTTGGTTAGCTTTAATTGCATTCTCTTCTTCTTTTTTTTGCAAAGATAGGTTTTACAACACTTTAGAAAAGGCAAAGTTCACTTTTCTTATAGTGCTACAAAAAGTAAATATTAAGATTATCAGAAGATGCAACTTAGATTAAATCTCTCTATTTATATCCCAAGCTTCCAAATAATCGGCAACAGACTTTACAAACATACCGCCTAAAGCGCCGTTCACCACGCGGTGATCATAGCTATGAGATAAAAACATTTTGCTGCGGATACCTATAAAATCGCCTTCAGGGGTTTCTATCACTGCCGGCATTTTCCGAATGGCACCTAAAGCTAAAACCCCCACTTGTGGCTGGTTGATAATTGGAGTGCCAAAAACACTGCCAAAAGAACCCACATTAGTAACCGTGTAGGTACCTTCTTTAACTTCATCCGGCTTCAGGGAATTAGTGCGTGCCCTATTGGCTAAATCATTCACCGCCTTGGTCATTCCAACTAAATTTAACTGATCTGCATTCTTAATTACCGGAACGATAAGATTTCCGTCCGGAAGAGCAGCGGCCATCCCTATATTTATATTTTTTTTCTTGATTACTTTATCTCCATCCACAGATATGTTCATCATAGGATAGTTTTTTAGGGCCTTGGCAACCGCTTCCATAAATATGGGCGTAAATGTAAGTTTCTCTCCCTCGCGTTTTTCAAAAGCATCTTTTACCTTATTTCTCCAATTAACCACATTCGTAACATCTACCTCCACAAAACTTTGTACATGAGCTGATGTGGAAACACTATCTACCATATGTTGTGCAATAAGCTTGCCCATACGGCTCATGGTGATTACTTCATCTCCCGAAGCTATTGCCACCTTTGGAGATGGTTCCTTATCAGCTTGTAGTTTGGGTTCCTCTTTTACAGCAGAAATTATCGGTTTTTCTTCAATTACAGGATTAATGCTAGAGGGCTGATGCACCACATCCTTTCTCGTCTCCAAATACTGCAATAAATCATTTTTGGTGACCCTTCCTTCGCTTCCAGTTCCCGTAATTGTATCCAATTCTGACACCGATATCCCTTCTTGTCTTGCAATGTTCTTTACCAAAGGAGAATAAAACCGATCTGAACTTCCTATGTGCATTACGGGAGAACTAACCGACTCTTTTACCGCTGCAATTTCATTTTCCAAAGTAACTGCAGCTTCTTCCTGTACTGGTTCAACCTCAGTTTTCACCGCAATAGGTTCCTTCGTTGTAGTAGCTCCCTTATCAGTCTCTATAATAGCAACTGTTTGTCCAACTTTAATAATATCATCTACTTCAAAAAGCATTTGCACCAAAACTCCTTCCACCTCGCTGGGAACCTCAGAGTCCACTTTATCCGTGGCAATCTCAAAAACTGCCTCATCCATCGCAACAGTATCCCCAATTCCTTTTAACCATGAGGTTAAGGTGGCTTCTGCAACACTCTCCCCCATCTGTGGTAATTTCAATTCAAACTTTGACATATTGTTATTCTATGTGCTTTTTCAGATTAATTTTTTGCAAAAATAGCATAAAAACTACTTAAATATTATACCTATTGCATTTTTGATTCCTTCATCTAAGACACTTTCAAGGAATTTTCAAATGGTATTCTATTTAAAATACTTCTTCCCAAGGTTACTTCATCTGCATATTCCAATTCATCCCCAACGGCTACCCCTCGCGCAATGGTTGAGGTAACTACGGGTAACCCATCCAATTTTTTGTAGATGTAAAAATTGGTGGTGTCGCCCTCCATAGTAGAACTTAAAGCAAAAATAAGTTCCTTTATATCTCCCTGCCTAACTCTGTTAACCAGTGAATCTATAGTAAGGTTTTGCGGACCAATCCCCTCCATTGGGGAAATTTTACCTCCAAGAACATGATACAACCCTCTAAATTGGCTGGTATTCTCTATGGCCATAACATCTCTGATATCTTCTACTACGCAAACCACACTCTTGTCCCGCTTGGGGTTTGCACAAATTTCGCAGATGGTTAAATCTGAAATGTTGTGACAACTACTGCAAAACTTAATTTGATTGCGTAAACTTTCCAAGGCACCCGCCAAACGACTTGTTTGTTCTGTAGGTTGTTTTAATAGATGCAACACCAAACGCAATGCAGTACGTTTACCAATACCGGGCAATTGCGAAATTTCGTAGACTGCATTTTCCAATAGTTTTGAAGAAAATTCCATGGTGTCAAAATTACGATTTTAGATTTATGTTTTAAGTTTTTGTACTTTGCATTTGAAATTAATTTTTATGACGCCTATCCATATTCTTATCCTCATTATTGCCTATTTTCTCTTACTACTTCTGATATCCTACTTTACCGGAAAAAACGATTCCAATTCTGATTTCTTTAAAGGTGGCCGACAATCGCCATGGTTTGTAGTTGCTTTTGGAATGATTGGCGCTTCCTTGTCCGGTGTAACTTTTATTTCTGTTCCGGGTGCCGTAGAAAGCACGCAATTCAGTTATATGCAGGTGGTTTTTGGTTACCTGATTGGCTATTTTGTGATTGCTTATTTGTTGATGCCGATTTATTACAAATTTAACGTAACCTCTATTTATGAATATCTGGAACAACGTTTCGGCATCGTAAGTTACAAAACCGGAGCCGTTTTCTTCTTTATTTCTAAAGTGCTGGGCGCTTCATTTCGTCTGTTTTTGGTTGCCATTGTATTACAACAATTTGTGTTTGATGCGCTAGGCATTCCTTTTGAGCTTACGGTTACCTTATCTATCTTGCTTATTTGGATCTACACCTTTAAAGGAGGCATAAAAACCATTGTTTGGACCGACACTTTGCAAACCCTTTTTATGTTGGTCTCTGTGGGATTATCCATTTATCTGATTAACCAAAAACTGGGGTGGACACTTTCTGAATTTTTAGTTTCCGATGAATTGAAGGAGTACAGCAACATGTTTATCTCCGATGATGCCTTGAATCGAAACTATTATATAAAGTCTATTATTGGTGGAATGTTCATTGCTATTTGTATGACGGGTTTGGATCAGGATATGATGCAGAAGAACCTTACCTGCAAAACCTTAAAAGATGCCCAGAAGAATATGGTTTCTTTTAGTTTGGTTCTGGTAGTAGTCAACTTTGTATTTCTACTGCTCGGGGCTTTGTTATTTATTTATGCAGATCGTTTTTCTATTGCCACGCCGCTAATGGATGGCACCCCTAAATCTGACCTCCTTTTCCCGGAAATTGCACTTAACGGTGGTTTGGGGATTATCGTTGCCGTTACCTTTTTATTGGGACTTATTGCTGCAGCCTATAGCAGTGCCGATAGTGCACTGACATCTTTGACTACCTCTTTTTGTGTCGATTTTCTGGGTATTGAGAAAAGACCGGAAGCGGAACAAAACAAGCTCCGTAAAAAAACACATGTGGGTATGGGAATACTCTTGATAATCGTTATCATTATCTTTAAATATGTGTTGGACCGCAATGTAATAGATGGTGTACTCACTGTAGCCACCTATACGTATGGCCCGCTTTTGGGTTTGTTTACTTTTGGGATTTTTACCAAGTATCAGGTAAAGGACAAGTATGTTTTCCTGGTAGCGATAAGCGCCGTTTTGCTTATTACGGGGATTGCCCGGATTCCACCTTCCTATTTGGGCGGATATGTCATTGGATATGAACTATTGCCTATCAATGGACTCTTTACTTTTATTGGTTTGTTTTTGATACGGAAGAAAGTTCAGTAATCAGTACACAGTATTAAGTTTACAGAAATGAGTGTTGAGTTAGGTGTGATACTAGATGTCCAAGGAAAATTTTAGACTCCCGCCTAAGCCGTCTCTTATTATGCGCATAAGGGTTGATAGTCGAATATCACTTGCATTATTTTCTATTCTGGAAATATAATTCTTTGTTGTTCCAACTCTTTCTGCAAGTTGTTCTTGTGTAAGATGCTGTTTCTTTCTCGCTTCTTGAATTAAAATACCAATTTTAAAGGTTTCGAATTCTTCTTGGAACTGAACTCGGGATGCTGTTCCTGTTTTTCCATATTGCTCATCCAAATGGTCGTCAAAAGATGTAATTCTCTTATCTGTTTTGTTCATGACATATCTATTTTTTTTATGTATTCACGAACCACTTTTAGTGGTTTCATAATATTCTTTTTTAGTCGTTCTGCTTTTTTAATTTCATTTTTGGGCGTTTTCTGAGTTTTCTTTTGGAAACCGCTCAAAAGAATAATTAAGTTTCCTTCTTCGAAAAAACAAAAGATTCGGAATATTCCATTTCCGGCTGAAATTCGCACTTCCCAAAGCCCGTCAGTATTCGTTAAATGTTTTAAAAATTTTTCCGGAACAATGCGAGTTGTTTGTAAAAACAAAAGTGTCCAGTCAATTTTCTTTCGAACGGCAAGCGATTGTTTCAAATAGAAATCCCTAAAGTGATTTTCGAAGAATCCTATTTCTCTTTTAAATTCGTTCAAACTCCTTCGGATTTAAAACAAAGCCAAAGTTACCTAAAAAGTTAACATGTTCCAAATGAAGCGATTGATTTTTAGTTCGTTCCACTGAATGCAAACCTTTTTTAGCCATTCGAAAGATAAAAATTGTCTCAGAATATATTAGAGTTATTGGTACAAAACATATCTAGGTGGAGCAATTCCGTTTATTTTTAAATAGACAAGCATTTGACCTCTGTGGTGCGTTACATGGTCTGCAAGTAATAAGAAGATTTGGCGCTTAGTTCTATTCAGTCCGAAATAGTCTAATTTGTCTTCAAGACTATTATTCTCAAAATGTTTTATCAATGCTATAGACTCATCAAATGCATTATTAATTGTTCCAATCATTTCTTCTTTGGTTTTATTCCCCACTTTAAAGACGGTGTCCGTAGTCCAATCTCTGGATTCTCTTCCACCCAATAGGGATTGCGAGTGCCAATCTAGTGCATATCCTATATGCATTAAATTTTCGGCGAAACTCATTGATTCCGGTGTAGGTTTAAAGTCATATTTGTCCTCCGGCATTGTTTCTGCCACCAGAATTAAATAGTTACGGGAATTTTCCCAGCGTTCTAAAAAGTCTTTTATAAAAGGATCTTGTTGCGCATACAACGGAGCTGTAACTGAACTAAATAGGAAAATGGCAGATAAAATAAGGATATGTTTCATAGGGATTGGTTTTAGATATAAGGGTTTGGGGGGATTTCAAGTTAGCCTATTTAATTACATCATCCTTTCTAATTCTCGTTGGTGGCACTTTTCATATCAGATGATAAGATAGCGTACTCAAAATTATCAGACCAACCATCTTTAAGGGGCAGGACTTTTCTTTTTCTTCCTTCTTTAGTCATCCCCACTTTTTCCAGAGTCCGAATACTCCCGAGGTTCTTCACTGCACATCCAGCTTCAATTCGGTGCAGGTTAAGATCGTCAAATGCAAAATTCAGAATTTTAGTGAGAGATTCGGTAGCATATCCTTTTTTCCAAAAATCCGAATGAAATTTGTACCAGACTTCGGCATTTTTAAATTTAGGCTTTCCTAGATTCAAACCAATTAGACCAATAAATAATTGACTATCAACTAACTCAACTTTAAATGTGAAATTTTTGTTTTGTCCGTTGTTATTATTTTTAATCCACTCGTTTATTATTGTTTCAGTTCGATTAATACTTTCAGGAATTCCAAGAGTGTTGAATTCGTCAGTTTCCGGAAGTGAATGCAGTTCATGAATTTTCTCTAAATCCGATATGGAAATAGGGCTTATGATTAATCGATTGGTTAGCAATCTAATATTCATGTTATTTTTAAGTAACAGAAGTAGAAGTATAAAATATCAATATTTCCTGTTAAAACTTCCCTGTCCTAATTTACTTATTTTTTTCCAGTTTTACGGCTCATGCCTAGGGCATAGAATTATATGTGGGAATTTCCTAAGGTTTACAACAAACACCTCAACTCCAAAATCATCACTTATATCTCCATAAACAGTCAGGCATAATCTCTCAAATATCCAAAATACCCTGTAAATCTCCATCGAGTGGCGCAGATGTATGTTGATGAATTACTTTCCAATTCCCCTCCACGCTACTAAATCCAAGGGTAATTCTATTTTTCATACTTCTTATAATGGTATTATTGGGTGAAATGGCCTCATAGGTAATTAAA
This sequence comes from Arenibacter sp., assembly GCA_041747755.1. GTDB lineage: Bacteria > Bacteroidota > Bacteroidia > Flavobacteriales > Flavobacteriaceae > Aurantibrevibacter. The sequence continues at coordinate 13,332 of JBGTEN010000255.1, forward strand.
GCGCTAGCAAACCCGACATTGCCATCTTCTTGTGTAGCTATCATTTCGAAAAGCACCTTTACTTTTTCTTCTCCTAAAGAACCTAACCAGTCCTTAATGACTACAGACCATGTTGCCAAACCGGTTTGATAGCCATGCTCCCACATGTCAAAAATCACAACATCCTCGTGATACAATGCAATCATTTTCTCGGCGTCTTTGTCCCAAGTTGTTTGTTTGTAGATTGTAAAAAAATCTTGAATGGTTTTCATGTTTAGTCTGTTGAAAGTTTCTTCTTTTTATAGAAAATAGATTTTAGTTTTTAAGACTTTGTGTGGGTAGCAATTTGTCCACACAAAAGTCTTGAACCTTCGGGAGTGCGGCAGTTGGGCGGTAGCGGGAGCCGTACCGACCACACATACGCTTAGTTATTGTGAGCAGTTTTTACTTTTTATCAATCTTATTTGCTATTATACTTAGTAAATCAGCAGCTTCTTTCTCTTTGTTTTTTTGTTCCTGCATTTTTATTTTTTCATCAAGAATTAATTCAATACCTAACTTTACGGCTGGAAAATATTCCATAGTTTCTTGTTCAGATAATTCGTGTATTCCTTTACTCAAAATACCATACATTTTAGCGTTATCAACAAGAAATTTTGGTAAATAATCTTTCAATACTTTTATTTTTTCGCCCATTCTTAAGTTACCGTACTCTTCTTCTTTCCAGTCTTTTTCATTTATTGCCAACTGATGAGCTTCTTCTATTAAAACTTCAAATATCCTTCTTAAATAAACAAAAGAACCAATTCCAACTCCGTGAGATATTAGTCCGATTGCTCTTGAGTATTCACTAAATTGCTTTTTAAGAATTTTACGATATCTATTAACATCTCCTTTCATAAGAGAAGCAATAGTTGGGAACTGACCGATTTTAGTTATTCCTTTAAATTCAGGTAAAACTTTATAAAATATTTCAATTTTGTGTTCTTCATTTCTTGCACAAGTTATAGTGAAACCTAAAGTTCTTCTAGTTGCCATAAACCAGCTAGTATCCCAAGTATTTGGGACTTTGTCTATTCTTTGAAAAGTGCTTTCTTTTTCACACTCAGCACAAAATCCGTCAACCTTTCCTTTAAAGCAAACTATATTTTGAATTTCTAATTCCTTACCTTCTGTTCCTACAAACTCTGCATTTTCTATTTGTGCATCTTCATCTTTCCAAGAAATTAATTCGTAAAGAGGTGTTTTAAAGACAAAATCGGTTGGTGATGGTACGTTCATTTATTTTTTCGTTTAAATTGCTCACAACGCCAAGTGTATGTTTAGGGGCCCTTCTTTGGGGTCATTAAATATACATAATGTTGGCATGGATTTTCTTCCGGTTGATTGGTTTTTGTCCCAGATTGGTAATAAGAAAATTATTTATAAAGTTCAGGCGTTGCTTTAAAATTAAGGATGAAATCTCCATTCTTGTCTTTATAGTAATAAGAAAGGGTTACATCTCTATCTCTGAAAATTTTTAGTCCAGGATTTGTTTTAACGTCCTTTAACAATAAAGGTATAAATTCTTTCTCCAGTACTTCTATATCAGTCTCTTCTTTTTCTAGGTTTACAAGTGTATAGTTATATTGTATTGTTTTATTAGAAAGAACTAATGTATTGTCCAATCGGGTGTCTTTGTCTACCACCATAGGACATTTTTTATTGATTTCTGCTGAAACTTTATATAAAAAATCGATGAACATTTCATCACTTTCCTCTTCCCTTTCCAAGGTTTGTTCTTGGTTCTCTTTCGCATTGTACTCTCGGTAGTCTTTCTTCAAAACTCGTACGGCTAGTATTAATATAATACCTCCTATTCCTAGAAGAATGCGTTTAATATTGGTTTTCATATTTATGGTTATAGTTGGAAAAATATTTTAAACTAAAAATCCAGAGTGTCAATTTTTTTGGACACGATACGAAGTTTACCACTTGGTTCCAAGTTGGATTCTTTTAATTCTTTAATATCATTTTGAAGTCCTTCTATTGTGGTTATTAAATAAATAATGGTCTGATCTAATGGTTGAATATCCGTCATTTTTTGGTTTTTTTAATGCTGTACAACGTAGTGCTATGATCACCAGTGCTCATAGTTAGCCTTTGTTAACACCACTAATCTACAAAATTTTAACAGTTGTAAAGCTTCCTTTATGCATGGATTAAGTTAAATCGTTCCCCTACGCCAACCCCTAGATACCTCAACTCCCACCCAAAATCTCGATACTCATTACTAATTACTCAACATTAATATTGCCCCGTCGCCAACAGCACCAACGTACAAGCCTCTTCTACAGCAATACCTGCAGTTTTTAGCAAGGTATAAAATTCCGGGTTTTCGGTACCGGGATTAAAAATAACCCGTTTGGGTTGTAAGGCTATAATGTGTCCATAATATTGGGGCTGGTTCGCCGCCCCGATATATAAGGTTACGGTATGAATATCTTTGAAATCGGTTAGATCTGTTTTAATAGATACGCCGGCAACCTCGCCCTGTTTCAGTCCAAAAGCCTGAGTAGGAACACCCTTACTCACAAGCCGATTTATGGCCAAATTACTGTATCTACTTGGTTTTAAAGAAGCGCCAAAAACTAGTGTATTCTGCATATGTTAATTTGGATGTTAAAGTCTGTTAAGGACTGTAACTATTTTGAAAAATATTCGTCTATTGGTAAGGTTAAAGTACTACGCATTGAGAAGGTTGTATTTTTATAGTTAATGGTTAGTGTTTAGTACAATCTATCAATGCAAGAAACCCGAGGCTTAGGTCTCGGGTTTTTAATTTTCTACCATCGTATTATGGCACTGCCCCACGTAAAACCGCTACCAAAGGCCGCAAGCACAACCAAATCCCCTTCTTTTATCTTACCCTCTTCCCAAGCTTCTGTTAAGGCAATAGGGATAGAAGCAGCCGTTGTATTCCCGTATTTCATGATATTGTTAAACACCTGCTCGTCCTTTAATCCAAATTTCTTCTGGATAAACTGCGATATACGCAGATTAGCCTGATGCGGAATCAACATATTGATATCGGTTGCAGCGAGCTTATTTGCGGTAAGTCCTTCTACAATAACCTCACTAAAACGCACCACTGCATTCTTAAATACAAACTGTCCGTTCATATACGGAAAATAGGATTCATCATTGGGGTCATTATCGGCTATAATATCATTTACCCATCGTTTGCCCATTCCGGGAGCTATTAAGGATAATTCTTCTGCATGTTGTCCTTCGGAATGTAAGTGGGTAGACAAAATTCCTTTCTTATTGTTTTCTTCCCGACTTAAAACAGCTGCTCCGGCACCATCACCAAAAATAACGGAAACTCCCCTACCCCTGGTTGTCATATCCAATCCGTGGGAATGGAGTTCTGAGCCAATCACCAAAACATTTTTGTACATCCCGCTTTTGATATATTGGTCGGCCACGGAGATGCCATACACAAAACCGGAACACTGGTTACGAACATCCAAAGCCCCAACCGTGCCGATGCCTAAATCGCGTTGTACTAAAACCCCGGGACCTGGAAAATAATAGTCGGGACTCAGCGTAGCAAAAATGATAAAGTCAATCTCATTTTTATCAATTCCGGCGCGTTCAATGGCTATTTTAGCCGCTTTTACCCCCATGGATGTGGTTGTGTCGCCATCGCCCTTTATTACATGCCGTCTTTCTTTTATCCCGGTGCGCTCCTGAATCCATGCATCATTGGTTTCCATTATTTTTGACAAATCGTCATTGGTTACCACATTTTCCGGGACGTAGTAGCCCAGTCCTATTATTTTAGAATTGTACATATTGATTTATTTGTGGTTTGGAAACACCCTGAGTTGCCCTCTGATTGATAACCGGGTAGGAAAACCATTTTAACAATTAAAGTTACGAATAAATAAAAGATTTTCAATAGTGGCAACTTCAGAAGTCAGAAGTCAGAAGTCGGAAGTCGAGAGTCAAAGGTTGAATGTTGAAGCTCTTGATTCCTATTTCCTGTTTCTTAAGTTTGTATTTGAGTTTGAGCTTCAACTTGTTTCTTGAACTTGCATTTTTTTTGGTTTTGTCATGCTGACCCCGAGACAAAAGAGGAAGATAAATGCCTGTTATTTAAATTTAAATGACGTTCTCGATACTTTTTATTCCATTTCGTTTTACTTCATGTCATAAAAAACTCGAACTGACAATTGTAATCAATATAAACCTTTACCATAATTTTAAATTAAACCCTAGTGTCAGTTCGAGTGATTTTTCACTTTGCACAACAAAGTGAAGCGAAGGGGAAAATTCTATCGAGAACGCTTTTGTAATGTGAATAAATTGATTATTCATCTATTTAGCCGGATGGATGAATTTTCACACTATTATGTTTCGCTCCAAGAAAACAACTGTTTCCCTAATCCAAATACCTCTTAAAATTATTCACTTGTACTTCTGCTTTTAGATCGTGCAGCAAATTGAAAAGTCCGAAGAAGGTGCGATTCATGTATAGAAAGTGTTTGGAACCTCTGTTGCCATTCATTTTCCGAATCTGATTGTCATTGGCATACCGCTGACTTAAATCGGCTATTTGATTCCAAAATCCATCATTACCAAAATCGAAGGTTTCTCCATTAAAGGGTGAGGTAAAGAGCGTAAGCATCTCTTTAAACAAACGCGTAAAGAACTCCAACTCCTTAGGAGAATCGGTGGTGGTAAGGATTTCCAGTTCATAGAGCTTTGCCATAAA
>JBGTEN010000256.1:0-3711 GCA_041747755.1 Arenibacter sp.
TATAAAAAGAGCCGAAACGGTTCGGGATATTGTGAATAGCATTGCCAAGATTCCTGATCGTATTCAAAAGGAAATTTATATTCAGGAGTGTGCCCAAATCATGAATATTTCTGAAGATGTCCTTTTTAGTACGCTGGCACAGATTGGAAAAAAGGAGGTCGCTGATGCTTCTTTAAAAGTTAGACAAGAGCAAAAGGCATTTGAGGTTGTACGTAATGAAAATGATTTGGAGAAGGTGGACGTACAATATCTTCTGGAGCGCAAAATCATCGAAATTCTTCTTTTATACGGAAACCTAAAGGAAGATTTTGAAGATGTTGTTTTAGCAGAGAATGAAACAGGCGACTTGATATCCGAGAAGGAAGTTTTACAAATTAAAGTATTCGAAAAAGTGTTCTTAAACCTGCAGGAGGATGAGGTAGAATTTACCAATGAACAATTTAGAAAGGTATACTATAAATTGATGGAAGCGCTAAATGATACAGAAGAATTTAGTATCAGTACTTTCATGTCTCAATTGGACCAGGAAATGTCCTCTGTGATATCTTCTATTTTGATGGAAGAAGAGAAGTACACTTTACATAAATGGGAGGAAAAGGATATTTTCCCTAAAGAAAAAGTTCAAGGTGTTATTCAATTAGTTTCAGAGACTATTTTAACGTTGAGGTGCTTTTTAATTAAAAAACTGGTAAATTCCTTACTCCTCAAAATCCAAGATAATGGGGACAATAGGGAAATTTTAGAGGAAGTAAATGACTATAATAAGCTCAAGGAACTTTTAAACAAACAGCTTGGGCGTGTGCTTTCCATTTAATGGTAATCTTATAAACAACAAATCCCCAAGGTTTATCTTGGGGATTTGTAAAAATAGTAAAACTAAATTTTTAGTATAGTTCTAAAGCCTTTGCTTGCTGCAAAAGGTCTACTAAATTATCTACATTTAATTTACGCATTAAACGAGCCTTGTAGGTGCTTACTGTCTTTTCATTAAGATTTAAACCTTCAGCTACATCTTTATTGCGTTTCCCATTGGCCAATAGCTTTAGGACTTCAACTTCTCTGCTGGAAAGCTTTCTGAAAAATCTTCTTGGCTTCTGAGTGCCCTCATCAAAGGCTAAACGTTGCGCTAATTCGTTTGTAATAAACATGTTGCCTTCGCTTACTTTTCGTACAGCACTTAAGATGTAATCTACATCGGCTGTTTTTGAAAGGTATCCAAAAGCACCGGCTCTAATGGTACTCAGAGCATAAACATCTTCAGACTGGCCGCTGTAAATAAGGACTTTTATGTCCGGAAATTCCTTTTTAATTTTTCGCAAAGTGGCTATTCCATTGATTTCAGGAATATCCATTTCAAGAACAATAACGTCTGGAGTAACCTGGTCTAGTTTTTCAAATAACTCTGAAGTGGTAGCAACGTCATCTATTACATCAAAATCGGAAACGGAACTTAATACATTTCGTACTCCCATTCTTACGATTGGATGGTTGTCTGCAATTAAAACTTTAATCATTTTAGTAGGGGTTTTCTAGATTTTAAATGTAATTACAGTGTCTAAAAATACTGACATGCAATGTAAGTTTAAAATATCTGTTTGTCAACACAAAACTCAACTTTTTTATTCAAAAAATTGATTTTTTTCATATTTATTCGATTTAAATACTTGATTGTTAGTTCAGTGGTTACTTTAGGTCTTTCGGGATTTCACAAACAGGAATAGGAATCATCTTATGGCGGTTGGCAGAATTGAATTTTTTGTAAATAGCAAACACCTCTTTTTCTCTGCCAACAAAGTCGGCTACTGTTTTACCAAGTGAACTCATTCCCATTGCCCATTCCAATTCCGGATACGAAGCGCCTATTTGATCTTCGTCGGTTCTATCATCTCCCCAAAGCCCGTCTGTGGGTGGTGCTTCCTGTATGGCTTGGTTAATCTGCAAAAAGCGGGCTATTTCATAAACTTCTGTTTTTAATAAATCTGCAATTGGACTCAAATCCACACCTCCATCGCCATATTTGGTGTAAAAGCCAACTCCGAAATCTTCTACTTTATTCCCGGTACCGGCCACCAGATAACCGTGCAGCGCTGCAAAATAGTAGAGCGTTGTCATCCGAAGTCTCGCTCTGGAATTGGCGAGGGACATAAAACGGTCCTCTTCATTAGCTACTTTAGGTAATTCGGCAATTAGACTATCAAAAACCGGTGTTAGGTGTACCAGTTGTCTTTTTACGTTACTGTAGTTATTTTGTAACCATTCAATATGTTCCGAGGCTCGGGTAACTTGATTTGCCGCCTGATGTATGGGCATTTCAAGACACAAAAGTTCTAATCCCGTTTTTGCGCAAAGCGTAGAAGTAACGGCTGAGTCTATTCCTCCGGAAATACCAATGACAAAACCTTTCATTTTAGCATTCCTTGCATAGTCTTTTAACCAACCTACTATATAATCTACTACTTTTTCAGTTTGCATAAAAGGGTATTCTTTTAAATCAATTAACTTTGCACAGTAAAAATAAAGCCTGGCAGCTAAACTAGAAAACTTAAAGGGAATTACTTTATATGCGAAAATCAATTTTTATCATTTTAATAATTTCACTGGGTTTTTTTAGCTGTAATACTAAAGATGATATTGCTAAGACTATTGCAAACATTCCGGTAAGCCTTCAGATAGCACGATTTGATCAGGAGTTTGGCAATGCTTCCCCATCCGATATTCCAAAATTAAAAAGTAAGTATCCCTTCCTTTTCCCGGAACAATTTGCAGATAGTCTGTGGGAAATTAAATTAAGAGATTCTATTCAGATAGAATTGCTTGAGGCGGTAGGACAGCGTTTTAAGAACATGGAAAAAGAAGAGGCGGATTTAAAGTCACTCTTTCAACACATAAGATATTATTTTCCGGACACAGAGATCCCGACGATAATTTCTCTAATCTCTGATGTAGATTACAATAACAGAATTATACTGGCAGATACGTTACTTCTTATTGGATTGGACAATTATTTGGGTCCTGAGCATCAATTTTATGAGGGGTTACCCAAGTATATAGCCGCAGAATTGGACAGTAGGTTTTTGGCGGTAGACGTGACCAGTGCATTCGCAAAAAGTGTTATTTTCTATCCTAAAGAAAGATCATTTCTTTCGCAAATAATTTATTTTGGCAAAGAGTTGTATCTTAAAGATGTATTGTTACCTTCCAAGACTGATGGCGAAAAGATAGGCTATTCGGAAGCACAAATAAATTGGGCGCAGGCAAATGAGGAACAGATTTGGCGCTATTTTATAGAAGCGGAGCTTTTGTATAGTACAGATAGTAAGTTAGGACCACGATTTTTAGATCCCGCTCCATTCTCTAAGTTTCAATTAGAGCTGGACAATGAGTCTCCGGGGCGTATTGGTCGTTATATGGGTTGGCAAATTGTCCGGTCTTTTATGAATAACAACAAGGTGTCACTGCACCAATTACTTGAAACTCCCGCTGTAACCATTTTTGAAAAATCAAATTACAAACCTAGAAAGTAACATGGCAAAATTGCACACTTCTCAAATAACACTAACGGTGGGTCTGGATGAAAACAGGGTTCCGGAAGAACTTACCTGGTCTGCGCAAGATGGAGGCATAGTAAATGAAAAGGCAAAAGCAATGCTTTTATCCGTTTGGGATAGTAAAAATAGGGAATCCTTAAAAATAGATTTGTGGACAAAAGAT
>JBGTEN010000257.1:0-12684 GCA_041747755.1 Arenibacter sp.
ATGCAAATATTCAGAAATGGCCCAAGCAATAGATATACCATCATAGGTACTGGTTCCTCTGCCTATTTCATCTAAAAGTACTAAACTTCGCTCGGAGAGGTTATTTAGAATCGAAGCAGTTTCATTCATTTCTACCATGAAAGTAGATTCACCCATGGATATGTTGTCGCTGGCACCTACTCGAGTAAATATTTTATCTACATAGCCGATTTTTACAGATTCTGCCGGAACAAAACTTCCCATTTGTGCTAAAAGGACTATGAGCGCAGTTTGCCTTAAAATAGCCGATTTACCGCTCATGTTGGGTCCTGTAATCATAATGATTTGTTGCTCTTCCCGGTTTAAAATAACGTCATTAGCAATGTATTGTTCACCTAAAGGAAGCTGTTTTTCAATTACGGGATGACGCCCATTTTTAATGAACAGCTCTGTAGAATCGTTCATAACGGGCATTGTGTAATTGTTCTCTTTGGCAAGCTGTGTAAAACCACAAAGACAATCTAATTGAGCTATGAGATGAGCATTGTTTTGAACAGGATTAATATATTCTTGCATCCAAACCAGAAGTTGCGAGAATAGTTGCTGCTCAAGAATTAGTATCTTTTCTTCTGCACCCAGTATTTTGGCTTCATATTCTTTGAGTTCTTCTGTAATGTAACGTTCTGCATTCACTAAAGTTTGCTTGCGTATCCAGTCTTCCGGAACCTTATCTTTATGTGTATTGCGAACTTCAATATAATAACCAAAAACATTGTTGGAAGCTATTTTCAAGGAATTGATACCGCTGCGTTTGGCTTCTCTTTCCAACATTTTATCCAAATAATCTTTTCCTGAAAAAGCTAAATTTCTAAGCTCATCTAAAGTTTCAGAATAACCTTGTGCAATGGTACTTCCTTTTAAAATATTTACCGGAGCACGTTCGTTAATCATTTCCTTTATTTTATTTCTTAAAAGATCACAAGTATGCAATTGATCTCCGATGAGGCTTAATGCATCATTACTGTTTTCTGAGGTTAATTGTTTTATGGGAACAACAGCTTCTAATGAGTTTTTTAATTGAACAACTTCTTTGGGATTTATTTTACCTGTTGCCACCTTGGATATAAGACGTTCTAAATCTCCTATTTGCTTTATGTAATGCTGTAATTTGCTTAGGGTTTGTTCGTCTACGAGTAAGTGGGCAATTATTTGGTGACGTCTGCGTATTTTTTCAATATTTTTAAGAGGAAGAGCCAACCATCTTTTAAGCATTCGCCCTCCCATGGGAGATATGGTTTTGTCTATAATGTCTAAAAGAGTAACTGCACTGGGATTGTTAGATTGATACAATTCCAAATTTCTAATAGTAAATCGGTCCATCCAAATATGCTCCTCTTCGGCGATACGCTGCAAGGTTCCAATGTGTTGCAGTTGTCTGTGCTGGGTTTCAGAAAGATAATGCAGTACCACTCCGGAAGCAACAATACCATGATGTAAATTATCTACACCAAAGCCTTTAAGTGTTTTTGTTTTAAAATGTTGTGTTAAGGTTTCTAAGGCATAATCTTCTTGGTAAACCCAATCTTCCATGAAAAATACATGCAGTTCTTTGCCAAACAGCTCATAAAACTCTTTTTTATTTGCTTTAGATACCAAGACTTCATTGGGGGAAAAATTCTGCAATAATTTGTCTATTTGTTCCTCTGAGCCCTCAGCAGTTAGAAATTCTCCTGTAGAGATGTCTAAAAAAGAAACCCCAATCTTTATTCTTCCAAAGTGAAGAGCGCACAAAAAATTATTGGTCTTGGAATGTAGAATATCATCATTAAAAGCAACCCCTGGTGTTACCAATTCTGTAACACCCCGTTTAACAATGGTTTTAGTCTGTTTAGGGTCTTCCAGCTGATCGCAAATAGCCACGCGTTGCCCGGCTTTAACCAACTTGGGTAAATAGGTATTTACGGAATGATACGGAAAACCGGCTAATTCTGTACGCTCACCACCATTGTTTCGATGAGTTAAGATAATCCCCAATATTTGAGATGCTTTAACGGCATCTTCGCCAAAAGTTTCATAAAAATCTCCTACTCTAAAAAGCAACAACGCATCAGGATATTTGGTCTTGATGGTATTGTACTGTTTCATTAAAGGGGTTTCCTTTTTTGTGTTTTCTGTCTGATCCAAAAGCAATTTTATTACTTATTTTTATGCAAAATATCAACTTGTCTAAGGTATGGTTTTCTCTATGGAATTGAAACCATTGTTGATATTTTGAGGATAACTTTACATTAATGTAAACTACATTTAAAGACTTAAATAAAAGCATAAATGCCAAAAAGAAAATTAGAGAATAGCGAATTGAGCAGATTAAGTGTAGATGATTTCAGAACCTCATCGAAAACTCCCATACTGCTTATTCTGGACAATATAAGGAGTCTAAACAATATAGGATCTGTTTTTAGAACTGCCGATGCTTTTCTCATTGAAAAGATTTTTTTATGCGGCATCACAGCTACTCCTCCGCATAAGGATATTCACAAAACCGCTCTTGGCGCCACCGAAAGTGTGGCTTGGGAATATATGGATAATACCCTCGAGGCTTTAAAAAAGTTAAAGGAAACAGGCTACACCACTGTGGCTGTGGAACAAGCCCAGGATGCTGTGGAACTCCATCAATTTGAAATGGAATTAGGTGGTAAATATGCACTCGTTTTTGGTAATGAGGTTAAAGGTGTGTCCCAAGAAGTAGTTACAGCATGCGATTTAGTTTTGGAAATTCCTCAATATGGAACAAAACATTCTTTAAATGTTGCAGTAAGTACGGGGATTGTAGTTTGGGATCTTTGGGCTAAATACCGTTCATTACAATAACAAAAAAGCCCAACCGAAGTTGGGCCAAAAGTATAGTTTGAGTTAGTTAGTTTCTCATTAGAGCGGTGCAATTACGTGAATCGGTATGTTATTTCCAAGTAATTTTATAAAAATTATCTCAAAACTAAAGCCCAAGCGCATATTTTTGAATTTGCTCAAGAATAAATTCATAGTCTTTTGGGTCTTCAACAAAATCTAAGCTGCTGATATCAATAATTAAGCTGTTGCGTTCAGGGTAGCTTTTTAAAAAATCAAAATACCCCCTGTTAATTTTATCCAGATATTCCTGCTCAATATGCAGTTCATAAGTTCTCCCACGCTTTTTGATGTTTTCAAGAAGTCGGGCTGTATCCTGATAAAGAAATATATAAATTTTGGGTTTTATAACTTCCTTGTACATAAAACCAAATATTTTTCTATATAAATTAAACTCTTCCTCCTGCAAGGTAATTTTAGCAAAAATGAGCGATTTAAAGCTATCGTAATCGCTGACCATAAAACTCTTAAACAAGTCCAGTTGCGAGGTGTCTTCTGTAAATTGTTGATACCTGTCTGCTAAAAAAGACATTTCCAATGGCAAGGCATACCGACTCTGATTCTCATAGAATTTTGGTAAAAAAGGATTATCCGCAAAACGCTCTAAAACCAGTTTTGCATTAAAATCGGTTGCAATTTTAGTGGCCAAGGTTGTTTTTCCAGCTCCAATATTGCCTTCAATTGCAATAAAGTGAAGCTGTGCAAAGAGCTCTTCCCTACTCTTGTAAAGAGGCTTTTGAAATTTTTTCAAAACACTTTTGTCTTTACATTCTTGTAGTAGATTTCTAGTGTCCTTTAATAATTTTGGATGATAAAATTGCGGTGCAATGTCTGATAATGGTTTTAGAACAAAATTTCTTAGGTGTAAATTAGGATGGGGTATTTTAAGATGCTCTAATTGCAGTTGTTCCTGACCATAATACAATATATCAATATCTATGTTTCTTGGTTGGTAGCCTTCCTCCTCATTTCGTATTCTTCCCATTTGGGTTTCAATATCCAAAACGCAACTTAAAATATCATTTGGTGCTTTTTCAGTAGTTATACCAATACAGGCATTCAAAAAATCAGCTCCATCAAAACCCCAAGCAGGACTTTCATAAACATGGGAAATGGCTAAAATATTACCAATAGATTTTTTCAACAAGAATACAGCCTGTTGTAAATGGAATAGCTTATCACCAAGATTGCTGCCAAGAGAAAAATAAACGATGCTTAATTTGGTCATATTAGAACGTAAAATTCGGAAAAGAAACTGAGATGTTTAGATATAAATTCAACCATTTTCGGAATGAGATGTTTTTAAGCATCACGATTAATTTTTCATATAATTGGCAAAAACAACAGATGAACATTGGTTATCTTTGCCTCCAATATTAATAACATAAGTTAAATGAATTTTTTAAGAAATTTGTTGGCAGCTATTTTGGGCTGTATTATCGCCTTTGGAATTATTTTCTTTATGTTCCTAATTTTCATATCTCTTATAGGAAATATGGAAGATGGCGTGGTAATTAAAAATACTAGCGTTTTGGAGCTTCAAATCCAAAAACCTCTAAATGACTATGTGGGTAATAGCGATGAAGACCCTTTTTCCGGCTTATTTTCCGAATCACAAGGATTGGATGATATTTTGCACGCAATAGCTGTGGCAAAAAAAGATGACAATATTAAAGGCATAAGCATTACCAATAATTTCATTTTGGCTGGAATGGCTCAAACACAGGCTATCCGTAAGGCTCTTCAAGATTTTAAGGATTCAGGCAAATTTATTTATGCCTATAGTGATTTTTTTATGCAAAAAGATTACTACCTCGCTAGTGTTGCTGACGAAATCTATTTGAATGAAATAGGAGCAGTTGATTTTAAGGGTTTATCCACGGAGGTACTTTTTTTTAAGGATTTTCAGGAGAAATCAGGAATAAAGATGGAAGTAATACGTCACGGGAAATACAAAAGTGCTGTAGAACCCTTTTTGGCTAATGAAATGAGTAATGACAACAGAACCCAAATTAAAGAACTGTTGGATTCTCTTTGGGATGCAATGATTGAAGACATAGCTCTCAGCAGAAATATATCACCGGAGGAACTTAACACAATTGCGGACACCCTAGGCGGGCGGACCGCAAAGTATGCCAGTTTTTCCGGCTTGGTAGATGGCACAGTACATTTTGATCAATATGAAGAGTTTCTGAAAACTGCAGCAGGTATTTCATCGGATAAGGACGTAGCTTATGTGGCCCTCAACGATTACATCAAATTTGCTAAGAATAAAAATTCAGTTTCTAGTAAAGACAGGATTGCCGTTATTTATGCTCAGGGTGATATTTTTTATGGAGAAGGTAGCGCCACTATAATTGGTCAAGGAATTATTGGAGATGCGTTAAAAAAAGCAAGAGATGATAAGAATGTAAAAGCGGTAGTATTACGGGTAAATTCGCCCGGAGGGAGTGCACTGGCTTCAGATATTATTTGGAGGGAAGTAGAAATCACCAAAGCATCTAAACCCGTTGTTGTCTCCATGGGAGATTATGCAGCCTCAGGGGGGTATTATATTGCTGTGGGCGCGCATAAAATTTTTGCTGAACCAACTACCATCACAGGCTCTATTGGTGTTTTTGGAACCATTCCAAATATTTCTGAATTAGCAAAGAAAATGGGTATTAATGCAGAACAAGTTGGCACTAATAGAAAGTCAGTTGATTATTCATTTTTTGAACCCATGAATGAGGATTTTAGAGGGGATTTACAGGAAAGTATAGAAGAGATGTATCAAACTTTTCTGAAAAGAGTATCGGAAGGGAGAAATATTTCTGTAGAAGAAGCGGACCAATTAGCCCAAGGTAGAGTTTGGAGTGGGACTGATGCAAAAAGGTTGGGTTTGGTAGATGAAATTGGCGGGCTAGACGATGCCATTGCCGCAGCTGCTGATTTGGCAGAAATAGAAACATATAGCATTCGAAAATTTCCAAAATATAAATCAGGTTTTGAACAGTTGATGGAGATGATGGGTGGAACAAGTGCTAAGGTTAAAGAAAGTCTAATAGAAGAAGAAATAGGATTAGAGGCCTATTCCATTCTAAAGCAGATAAAATCGGTAATGGAGCAAGAAGGAGTTCAAGCAAGATTGCCATTTGTCTTGTCTATCAAATAGTGTAAATTTTTTTCAATTTCATTAAATTTAGTCAGTTTTGTAAGGCACTACCTAAAAGTTAAATTGAAAGATTTTATGACGCAGCAGGACAAAAGCTTAGCTTATTCTATTTACTTGTTTTTGGGAGCGCTTTTTATAACTTCTCTGGTAGTCTCAAATCTAATTTTTCAAAAATTCTTTTATTGGAAACCTTTTGGTGATTATACGGTTTTTGGGGCTAATTTGTTTGAGTTGTCCGTAGGGATATTGCCCTATCCAATTACATTTTTAATTACGGACCTCATCTCTGAAATTTATGGAAAGCGAAAGGCAAATCAAATTGTAACGGTAGGTATTTTTGCTTCTTTCTTTTCTATGGGGATTATTTTGTTGGCCAATATGGTTCCTGCTCTTCCTAATTCTCCTATTGGAGATGCAATGTTTAACACCGTTTTTGCGCTTTCTCCAATTGCGGTGTTAGCCTCTATGATGGCGTATTTATTTGCCCAGTATATAGATATTGCAATTTATCATTTTTGGAAAAAACTTACTAAAGGTAAACATCTTTGGCTTCGGAACAATTGTTCTACTTTTTTATCTCAATTTATTGATACGTTTACTGTGGTTGGACTCTTGTGTATTTTTCAGGTGCTCCCATGGAGTATGTTTTATGGTCTTGTGATAAGTGGCTTTATTTTTAAGATTTTTATAGCATTTCTAGACACCCCTTTTCTCTATTTTTTCGTATATCTTCTAAGAAAACGCTTTAAGTTGGCAGCTGGTCAAGAAATTCAGTTGGAAGCATAATAATATTGCTCAATTACAGTTTAGTTAGTGCAGTAAAATTTGGATGGTATGAAATGAGAATATCTGAAACTCGATGCATATGCCATTGAAGATTTGCGAAATCGAAGATTCATGAACCCAGATAATAAAATAATTATTGAAGTGAATAATTATTCCCGACTTTTCGGGATGACCATTACAAAATAAAAATAGCATATGAAAAGGAAAATAGTACGCGGAATTCTCATTTTCTTCTTGTTAGTAGTGGGTGCTTTGGTGGCAGCCCCTTTTTTTCTAAAAGGCAAAATTGCTGACATCGTAAAGAACAAAGTAAATAATAGTATCAATGCCACTTTTGATTTTAGTGAAGCAGATCTAACGCTGTTCAGCACCTTTCCTAAAGCAAGCTTAATTTTAAAAAACATATCTGTTGTTAATAAAACGCCTTTTGAGGGTGATACACTCTTCGCATCCAAAGAGCTTAAATTAGATATGTCTATTAAAGAGCTATTCAAAGGAGCAAATGAGTCCATTGCCATTAGCAGTCTCACATTGAATGGGGCGCTATTAAATATTCGTGTAGATAAGGATGAAAACGCAAACTATGATATTGCTAAGGAAACGGATGATACGGAGGAGAGCGAGAATTTTACGCTTTCCATGAAGAATTATGAAATTACAAATACCAGAATTAATTATGACGATTTCTCTTCAGGTATGCATTTGGAAATCATAGAAATGAATCATTTTGGTACTGGAGACCTATCTTTAGAAAAGTCTGAATTGGATACCAAAACCAATGCTTTTGTTTCTTTTACAATAGATAGCACCAATTACCTTAACAAAAATAGAATTAAGTTAGATGCTATAATTGGTATAGACTTACAGGAGAGTAAGTATTCCTTTCTAAAAAACGAAGTAGTTATCAATCAGCTTCCCTTAGTTTTTGACGGCTTTATCAAAGTAAATGATGATAACCAGGAGGTGGATATTACCTTTAAAACCCCATCTTCAGATTTTAAGAACTTTTTAGCTATTATTCCTGAAGTATATTCTAAGAATATTGAAAATGTAAAGACTACCGGTAATTTTGTAGTTGCAGGAGAGTTTAAGGGTATAGTGGATGAAACACACATTCCTAAATTCGATATAAAAATAAATTCAGACAATGCCTCTTTCAAATATCCTGATCTTCCAAAATCAGTCAGCAATGTAAACATTGATACCGAAATTTCTAATACTACCGGAATAGTTGAAGATACCGAGGTGGCTATAAGAAAGTTAACTTTTATGATTGATGAGGACAAATTTGGTCTCACCTCTACAATAACCGAGTTAATGGGTAATACTAAGGTAATTGCCGATATACAAGGAAGAATGAATTTGGCCAATTTGGCTGCTGCATATCCGGTTCCTGCAGATCTAAACTTGAAAGGAATTCTAACCGCAGATATAGCCACGGCATTTGATATGGCTTCAATAGAAAAGAAACAATATGAAAACACGAAGACCAGCGGTAAAATGGATCTTAGAGGATTTGAATATAAATCCGATGCTGTGCCAAATTCGGTGAAGTTAAATACCATGGCACTCACATTTAATCCTCAAACGGTTACCTTAAATGAGCTTAGTGGGGTTACTGGAAAAACTGATTTCAGTGCAACGGGAACTTTGCAAAATTTATTGGGTTTTATGTTTAATGATGAAAAGGTGGAAGGCAATTTCAACTTGAAATCGGATACGTTTTCGCTAAATGATTTTATGGTTGCAGAGACAACAGACAGCTCAACTGCAACTGTTGAAGAAAAGATCAAAATTCCGGCCTTTTTGGATTGTACTATAAGCGCTACAGCCAATACGGTGATATATGATAATCTTACATTAAAAAATGTTTCCGGAAATCTCTTGATTAGAGATCAAAAAGCGATATTATCCAATATGACTTCTTCTATTTTTGATGGAAAATTGGCCTTTAATGGCGAAGTTTCTACCAAAAAAGACACGCCAACCTTTTCCATGAATTTGGGTATGGCCGGATTTCAGATAGGAGAAACGTTTAAAGCTTTAGAGCTCTTTAATGCCTTAGCACCAATTGCCGGTGCTATTCAGGGCAAATTAAATTCCGATATTCAATTGTCCGGAAACTTAAATGATGATTTTACGCCTAATTTGAGCACGCTTAGTGGAAACGTTCTAGCAGAATTACTTTCAACACAACTAAATCCCAATGATACCAAAATAATTTCTGAACTCAATAGTAAACTTAGTTTTATTAGCTTGGACAAGTTAAATTTACAAAATCTTAAAACAGCCTTGACTTTTAAGGATGGGGTAGTTAGCGTCCAGCCTTTTACCATTAACTATCAGGATATAGCTATTAACATTGCCGGAAATCACACCTTTGACAAAAAATTAAGTTATGCTGCAACGCTGAATGTTCCTTCCAAATATTTAGGCGCAGAGATAAATAGATTAATAGCACGGATAGATGACAGGGCCTTAACAGATTTAACAATTCCGGTAACTGCTAACATTGGAGGCCTGTATTCCAGTCCTACTGTTACTACGGATTTAACTTCCGGGATTAAAAACTTAACCACCCAGCTTATTGAGATTGAAAAACAAAAGTTGATAGGACAAGGTAAAGACAAAGCCAATGAGTTGATAGGAAATATTTTATCGGGGAAACCTTCCGAAAAGGACTCTACAACAACCACCCAGAGTGGTTCTGCACAGGAAACTGCTAAGGAAGTTTTAGGAGGTCTGTTAGGAGGAAATACCAAGCCTAAAGACTCAGCAACAACGAAACAAGAAACTGACGCACCCAAAACGGATGCAGTAAAGGAAACAGCAAGAGAAGTTTTGGGAGGTTTATTGGGAGGTAAAAAGAAAAAGGAGACTGCCCCGGTAAAAAAGGATTCAGTTAACTAATTTGTAAGGAAACATAGTATCCTTCGCTTCCACGGATATTAAAAACGGTTTCGTCGTCAAAAATAAGGTACTGCCCTTTTATGCCTTTTAAAATGCCTTTATAATTGGTAGTCTTTTCCAAATTAAGACTTTTGACTTTTGTTGGATACCGAAGGACAGGGAATTTCAGATGAGTTTCCTGATTATTTTCAATTGCGTAGGTTTGTACCTCTATTGGAATATATTGTTTTAATTGATTGCGCCATTCTACCAAATCTTCGTCAACTACTTCATTTGTCAGCATTTTTCTCCAATTGGTCTTGTCACCAATATAATCTTTTAGGGAAACCTCAATTATTCCGGCTAAATAGCGATTGGGAACTTCCGCTATCTCAATGGCTTCGTGTGCACCTTGATCTATCCATCGGGTAGGCACCTGTGATTTTCTGGTAACCCCGACTTTTAATGTACTGGAATTGGCCAAATAAACAATATGAGGCTGTAATTGAATTTTTTTTTCATAGATTAAATCCCTGTCTTCAATATCCAGGTGTGCAGTACTCAATTCTGGGCGCATGATCCAATCCCCTGCTGAAGGTATTTTGTAAAAACAATTTTTACAAAATCCTTGTCGGTAAATTTCCTTATCCTGTCCACAATTTAGGCATTGGTATTTGAGAAAAGTAATTTCAAGTGATTTGTCTAACACTTGATTCATGTTTAAAAAGTCATTTTCAAAGACCAAATAATACTGAATAGGGTTTCCTATTTCGCTTTGCATTTTTTGTAATACACCCCGGTACTGCATAATAATTATTTTTGGTTTGAAATTAGTTTGAAAATGATAACTTTATGACCTATTTTTAGTTGATTTAACAACTTGAAGCTGCTCTTTTATTAAGAACAAAGATATCGAAAAATGCCAACTACCATTGTAAATTCTATCGCTTCATGGCTGTTGAAAAAGCGCTATCACCAGATAGAACTTTTTTTAAAGTATCCGGAAGAAGTTCAGGAAGAGGTCTTACATCAGCTCCTTACGATTGCCGAAGACACGGAAATAGGTAAGCAATATGATTTTTCTTCTATTAATAATTATCAAACCTTTGTTAGTAGAGTTCCCATTTGTTGTTATGAAGAAATTGAGCCAATTATTGAACGCACCAGAAGAGGAGAGCAGAACCTGTTTTGGCCTACTAACATTAAGTTGTTTGCTAAGAGTAGTGGCACTACCAATGCTAAAAGTAAATTTATTCCGGTAAGTGCGGAGGCTTTGGAAGATTGCCATTACAAATCAGCAAAAGACCTTTTATGTCTTTATTTAAACAATAATGAAAACTCACAGTTATTTACAGGTAAAAGTTTAAGATTGGGAGGTAGTAAGGAATTGTATGAGGATAATGGGTCGTTATTTGGCGATCTCTCTGCCATCTTAATAGACAATATGCCTTTTTGGGCAGAGTTTAGTAGTACCCCAAGCAACAAGGTTTCTTTAATGAGTGAGTGGGAAAGTAAATTAATGGCAACCATTAAAGAGAGTGCTCAAGAAAATGTTACCAGCTTAGCCGGTGTTCCATCATGGATGTTAGTATTGTTAAATAGTGTTTTGGAAGAGACAGGAAAGGATCACCTCTTTCAGGTTTGGGAGAATCTGGAAGTTTATTTTCATGGTGGTGTAAGTTTTAATCCTTATAAAGAGCAATATCAAAGGTTATTACCAAGAAAAAGCTTTAAATACTACGAGATTTATAATGCCTCTGAGGGTTTTTTTGCTATTCAGGATAGGAATAATGCTGATGATTTATTATTGATGTTAGACTATGGCATTTTTTATGAATTTATTCCCATGGACTGTTATGGTACCGAAGACCAAAAAACTATTCCGCTTTGGGAGGTGGAGGTTGGAAAGAATTACGCTATTATAATTACGACAAATGCCGGGCTGTGGCGTTATAAAATTGGGGACACCATACGGTTTACTTCTACAAGTCCCTATAGAATAAAAGTAACAGGACGCACCAAACATCATATTAATGTTTTTGGCGAAGAACTTATCATTGAAAATACAGATATTGCTTTGAAAAATACATGTTCTAAAACGGGTGCACTCATAAAGGATTATACCGTTGCGCCCATTTTTATGGTAGACAAGGAAAAAGGAGCTCATGAATGGATTATAGAATTTGGCAAACCTCCTGAAAAACTGGATAATTTTATTGGTATTCTGGATAATGAAATTAAGGCACTAAATTCGGATTATGAAGCAAAACGGCATAACAATATAACCTTAAGAATTCCTAAAATACACATTGGAAGAGAAAACCTGTTTTATGATTGGCTAAAATCTAAAAACAAATTGGGAGGCCAACATAAGATTCCAAGATTGTCTAATACAAGGGACTACATAGATGAACTTTTAGCCCTTAATAAGATGTAGCGCGTTTAACATAAATAGTAAGTTGCTTTGTAATGAATGTATCTTCTATTTTTAATTTCTTATTAATTGCTGGTGCAGTACACGGTTTTTTATTTAATGTAGTTACTTTTCTATCAAGAAGAAGGATAGAAACACCCATTATCCTTTTAAATCTTTTTGTTTTTTTTCTGTCCGTAAACAATCTTCAGTCTTGGTTAATAGATCAAGATTTTATTTTTTCAAGTTTCTTTTTGCGTTATTTTGTTGTGCCCTGGAATTTTCTTATTGTGCCCATGTTTTATGCCTTTTTGGTATATTATTTGGGTATTGAGAGGAAAAAATGGCCATTTTTGGTAGTGTCTTGCGTACTATTTTTTTTGTCAATTTTAGCGAGAAGCCTAATTCTACTCTTAGTACAATGGGAAATATGGTCTTTTAATAGTATCAGCACCTTTAATTTAATCGAGGATATTGCTGCTTTGATTTACTCACTTTTTCTATTTTTTAAAGCGATACGGATTGTTTACAACTATGAGGAATTATATAAGTCCAT
>JBGTEN010000258.1:0-1856 GCA_041747755.1 Arenibacter sp.
ATCAAGTCCGCTCTTGATTTGTTTTCCTAATAGTGAAATTAATAAAAAATCGTTAGGTTTTCAACACAGAATCTCCACAAATGCATTTGTAATTTGATAGTAAAATGCTGTTGAATTTATTCATCCAGCTGCTTGTGGAGATTCTGTGTTGAAAACCTAACGATTTTTTATTAATTTCACTATTAGGAAAACAAATCAAGAGCGGACTTGATCCAGCTCGGTTAGGGCGGCCTCTAGGGGCTGCTCTAATAAAAATTTATTTTTATAATATTCAGGGTTATATCGTTCTTCTTTTTTCCATAGTGTATAGATCAGTATTAGCAATTTTCTTTGCACGGCCACATAGCTTTTCATTTTAATTTTTTGTCTTTCGAACAGGCGGTTATAAACATTACTTAATAGTTCGTCATTTTGAACAGCTGTTAATGCTGGGAAGTAAAGTGCTTTTCTAATATGTTTATTTCCTTTATGGGAAATGCGAGGTTTAGTATTAACCGATGTTCCTGATTGTTTGTTATTGATATCATAACCGGCATAACAAACCAACTGACGGCTGTTTCTGATAAGGTTAAAGCCATTTGTTTCTGCTATTACAATGATTGCTGTAATAAAACCAACTCCTTTTAGGGAACATATGTATTCAATTTTCTTTTTTAACCATGAAGTTTGATCGATAATTTCTTTCATCTGATTTTCTACTTCGTCAATCAACTTATTCAAAAATTTAATGTGCTGCTTGGTTCTCCTTAAAGTAAATTTATCGATTTCTGCCATGTGTTCTTTGGCATGTTGTTGGTTTTTGGCTCTGGTTCGCTCATTAAGCAATTGCTCACGTTCTCTGCTCAGACCTTTTAATTTTAATAAGCAGGCATCTGGCCTTGTCCAGTTGTCTATCTTTTTTAATAACCCAAATTCAGCGATGTGCCTAGCGCTAATTTTATCATCTATGCGCCTCACATCAGTACTACGGCAGTAATTGGCTACTTTATTGGGCAGAACAACGGCAAGTTGAAAATCATTAGCGTAAAGTGTGTAAGCCAATTGCTCATGATAAACACCGGTAGCTTCCATAACCACTTGAAGTGGGAAGTCATTAAGTTGAAACCTTTTAATCCAGGTCATCAATTTTCTAATACCTTTCTTGGTATTGGCAAACTGACCAATTGATATAATTTTTAATTCAAAATCCTCTTGTAGGATCATCAGAACGACATCCAGAGTATCCATTGATACATCTATTCCACAGCATTGTCTAAGTACTTTCATGGCTTTAAAGTTTAGTTATACAATAGCAATAAGATACTCTTATGGATCCTGTCTCGTGTTAATGCAAGATATTTCAATTGATGAAATTCTTTTGATTCTAGTTCGGATTTAAAAAGAGTAAAACAAGGTGAGGAATATCTCCACATGAACATAGCTTAAGGCTTGTTTAGACACAAACTGCTCTCACCTTGCCTAATTGCTTTATTAAAAATACTTATTATTTTTAAGGATTATAAACATACGAGACACAATAGAGGGCCTAAGGTTATTCAATCATTGAGTTTTTCACATATGGAAAGAACAAAAGCCAAAATACTGTATTTGTATTCAGATTCTTTCACCAATATGACTAAGAAAATCAAAGCTATCAATTCCTTCTTCGTAAAATTTAGCAGATGAATATTTATAATCGATTGGATTGTCTGCAAGCATCCATTTACCCTGAACCGGGTTATTGTGTATGTAATCTAATTTTTGAAAAATTATATCTGCACTGTAAATCTCTGTAGCCATTGGCTTTTCTTTCCATAAATTAAATTCTCTGTCATCATGGTTGACTTGAATTTTACTCAAAAAACTAGATCTCTTTA
>JBGTEN010000259.1:0-17396 GCA_041747755.1 Arenibacter sp.
TGAGAATATTAGAATACCAAATGGAGCGGGTAGGGCTAGTAAACACTAAAAGGATTTTTTGTCGGAAAAATTGTTTGAATACGTACAATTTGAATAAAATGATTTTAGCATGAGTAATTATCACATAAAGCATTTAGAAGAGTACTTTCAAGTCTACAGAAAATCGGTAAGGGATCCTGAAAGTTTTTGGGAAGAAGTTGCCGAGGAGCATTTTGTATGGCGCAAAAAATGGGATAAGGTACTTCGGTGGGACTTTAAAAAGCCCGAGGTAAAATGGTTCGAAAATGCAAAACTTAACATTACGGAGAATTGTCTGGACAGACATTTGCCAACAAGGGGAGATAAGACCGCGTTGCTTTTTGAACCGAACGACCCTAAGGAAGAGCCACAGCATATTACATACAAGCAATTGCATGAGCGCGTTTGCAAAATGGCGAATGTAATAAAGGATAAAGGAATAAAAAAGGGTGATAGGGTTTGTATTTATTTACCTATGATTCCGGAATTGGCCATAGCTGTTTTGGCCTGCGCCCGAATAGGAGCCATACATTCCGTTGTCTTTGCAGGGTTTTCTTCTACAGCTGTAGCTACCCGAATTAATGATTGCGATTGTAAAATGGTCATTACTTCCGATGGTTCTTTCCGAGGTAATAAGGCAATCGACTTAAAAGGAATTATTGATGCTGCACTAGATCACTGCCCCGGAATACAAACGGTTTTGGTGGTAGAAAGAACTGGTTCGGCTGTTGCAATGAAAAAGGATAGAGACCAGTGGATACAGCCTCTTCTGGATGTTGCCAGTTCGGAATGTGTTGCAGAAGTTATGGATTCTGAAGATCCTTTGTTTATTCTGTATACCTCCGGCTCTACGGGAAAGCCAAAAGGAATGGTTCATACTTGTGGCGGCTATATGGTCTATGTGGCTTATACTTTTAAAAATATTTTCCAATATCGTGAAAACGATGTGTATTGGTGTACGGCAGATATAGGTTGGATTACGGGTCATTCTTACATTGTATACGGTCCCTTAGCCAATGGCGCCACAACGGTACTTTTTGAAGGCGTTCCTTCCTATCCGGACTATAGTCGGTTTTGGGAGGTGGTGCAAAAGCACAAAGTAAATCAGTTTTATACTGCTCCTACCGCCATTAGGGCTCTAGCAAAGGAAAGTCTTGATTTTGTGGAAAAGCATGATCTTTCTTCATTGAAAGTGTTGGGATCCGTGGGAGAACCCATTAACGAAGAGGCATGGCATTGGTATAACAACAATATTGGAAAGAAGAAAAGTCCCATCGTGGACACTTGGTGGCAGACGGAAACAGGAGGAATAATGATATCGCCAATTCCTTATGTTACTCCAACCGCGCCTACTTATGCCACTTTACCTTTTATTGGGATTCAGCCGGCTTTGATGGATGAGGCAGGTCAGGAGATTATAGGAAATCAGGTTGAAGGTAGGTTATGCATTAAATTTCCGTGGCCGGCGATTGCCAGAACCATTTGGGGAAATCATGAGCGCTATCGGGAAACCTATTTTGCAGCATATGAAAACAAATACTTTACCGGAGATGGTGCTTTACGGGATGCGGTTGGGTATTATCGGATCACGGGTAGGGTAGACGATGTTATTATTGTTTCCGGTCATAATCTAGGCACCGCTCCTATTGAAGATTCTATCAATGAGCATCCTGCTGTGGCAGAATCGGCTATTGTAGGTTTTCCTCATGATATTAAAGGAAATGCCCTATATGGGTTTGTAATTTTAAAGGAAACCGGAGAGAGCAGGGATAGGGACAATCTAAGAAAAGAAATCAATCAACAGATTACGGAGCATATTGGACCCATTGCCAAGCTCGATAAAATTCAGTTTGTTTCCGGCTTGCCTAAAACCAGAAGTGGTAAAATCATGCGAAGAATCCTGCGGAAAATTGCCTCCAAAGACACTAAAGAATTAGGAGATATCAGCACATTGCTGAATCCTGAGGTGGTACAGGAAATTATAGATAATGCGTTGTAATGCCATACCCTAAGGACCATGAACAGAACATACTAAAAAACAACTATCCAAAAATAGTAGCCCGCAAAAAGGGAGAGAAATAAAATCCCCAGATAGGTGAGCACTCGTAATCCCTTTTTAGGTCGGTCAGATGGGGGAAGGTCATCACTCATGACATTTTTAAGGTTCATATAGCCTATAACAGGTGCAAGCACAAAAGAAATGAAAGTAGCCAATGCTACAAGTTGTCCCATATTGGCACCAAAAACCGATATTACTATAAAATTGATTATAGCCAGGAAAATAACCATGATTGAAAAAAACAGTCGTTTATTGTAGGTTTTATTTTTTAGAAAAAGGAGCTCAACAATATCCACACTTACTCGGGAAATGGCATCATGGGCGGTCATACAGGTACTAAACATGGTAGCAAAAGCGGCAATTGCAATAAAAAAATAACTCCACACCCCGATATGACCCGTAAAAAGGGTAACCAACTGATCTGCAAAGGTTACCGAATTACTGCTTAATTCCGTATTGGTACCGTACAAGGTCATCCATCCAATAATAAGAAAAAATATGGCGAGTAAACCTGTCATAAAATACCCGAAATTAAATTCCTGCAACGCTTGTCTCATAGTTAGCTTTTGACCGGTGCTTTTAAATTTTTCGATTGTCCAAAGACTTATCCAACTAGAGGCTTCCACGGTTGTTGGCATCCACCCAACCAAACCAATTAGAAATAAGACACCAACCTCATTAAACAAGGCCGGAGGGCTAAAATTGGCAACAGCGGTTATTTGTCCTTTAAATACAACCATCGCTGTGGTTACCAAAAGGGCGACAAACAATATGGATACTACAAATTTCAAGGAGGTTTCCAAAAATTTGTAGCGTCCAATGATGAGCATGGCACTTATAAGTATAAAAAGGCCTAAAGCTGCCGTGCCTACGGATATTTCCGGAATGTTTAATAAGTTTATGAGCAATCCCGCAGTTACTACGTAAAGGGCCGCAAGAATAGTAAAGATAGAGAACAGGCTAATAAAAGCATAAAATAACAAATAGCCTCTTCCACGGTTTAGATACCCTTCTATAAGAGATTTGCTTGTACTGTTGGTGTAGCGTACGCCAAACTCAAAAAAAGGGTATTTGAGCACATTTGCCAATACAATAGGGATAAACATAAGCCATCCATATTGGGCTCCTGCTTTTGTGGAAAGAACCAAATGAGATGTACCAATAGACATGCTGGCAAACAACAGACCGGGGCCCAAGGTTTTTAGGAGACTTACTATTTTGGACATGGTTGGTTTTATTGTATGGTCCTAAAGTAGCATTTTTTTATGGAAAGAATAACAAGGTTATTTAATTTCGATTTGTTCCCCATAAAATTTAGGCTGGGTATTTAAAATTAGGTCTATAAATACTTTAACTCGGGCAAAATACTCCCGTGAGTGCACTTTAAGTCCGTGTTTTATAGAGACGTCCTTGGCCGAAAAGCCAATGGCTTTTAAGTCTTTTCTTTCAGCAAGAAATATAGCGCGTTGCACGTGGAATTCTTGTGATATTACCGTTACGCTGTCTAACCCGAAAATTGTTTTTGCCCTTACCATAGAATCAAGTGTTCGGAACCCGGCGTAATCCAGAACTATTTTATCCTCCGGAATACCTCCATTCACCAGATCTTTTTTAAATGTATGGGGCTCGTTGTAATAGATACTGCCATTATCCCCACTTACCAGCACAAAATCTATTTTTCCAGCTTTAAATAATGCTATAGTTGATATAATCCGGTTGGTGTAATATGGATTTGGTTGTCCATCGGTCAATTTTTGGGCCGTTCCCAGAACCAATCCCACCCTGTTTTTTGGAATGTCTTTTACATTGGAAAAGATTTTTCCCTTGGCTGATAGGTTGATGATAAGATTACAAAGCAAAACAATCAGCAAAGGGGCTAACAAAATTCCAATCAGGATATAGCGGTATTTTTTTCGCATAATGTGCTCAAAGATGCAATCGTAAAGGTAGTGAAATGTAAATGGTAAAAATTTGAAATTTTTACTAGTTCTTTAGTGTAAAGCGATTTTCAAGGAAACAAAAAAAACCACTTCTTTTTGCTAACAATGTAATTTTTAGCATTTCAGAATTCATATTCTTTACATTTTAACCCAATAATAGTCTTTTAGTCGAAATAGTAAAACCTGCAATTGATGTGAATCGTTATAAAAAATGAATAAACTACCTACTTATGAAAAATTGGCCTCTTACCATACTACTGGCAAGTGCAGTGGCTTTTTCCCAGAATCCGGCTTTTGATCCGGTACAAAGTAAGGGAGAATTGTATGAATATGCTGAGTACACTTCCACTGGAAAAAGGAATTTGGACATTGATGAAATCATTACCGATTCCCTTCTTGTTTTTGAACCTTTATTGTCCGGGAACGAAAGCGTAGGATTTACAACAGATTATTATTGGGTGCGTTTTAGGTTATTTAACAGCGGAACCCAAGCAAAAGATTACTACCTAGAGACAGCTAGACCCGTTACGGACTTAGCAAATTTATATCAAATGGGCAGTCAAGGAGTGTATTGGTTCAAAAATGGGGATCGTATTCCCTTTAAAGAACGACAAGTGAGCCATAGGGCAACCGTGTTCAAGATAGAACTTCCTCCACAATTAGAACAAACTTTTTATTTACAGTTGAATAGTGATGGAGAAACCATCAATCTACCGCTAGAGCTATATGATGAAGATGCCTTTTGGAAGAAGAACTATGCGCAACAGCTTTTTCTTGGCATATTTTACGGGCTGCTACTTTTAGCAGGAATTATCTATCTGTTTTTTTATTCAAGTCTAAAGGAGAAGGCGTTTTTGTATTATGGGATTTACGTTTTTTCTATTGCATTTATGCAAGCATCTCTGGATGGACTTATTTTTCAATATGTATTTCCCGGTGGTGGTTTCTTAAATGATAGGATTGTATTAATTTCTGCTCTTTTGTCTAATATCTATTTTTTGAAGTATTGTGAACATTTTCTTGGAACTGCGAAGCATGCAAAAATTTTAAGATATGCTTACAAAACCATTTACACAATCATCGGATTGATGTTCCTCATGCTTTGGACCGGTGAAACCACATTGGAATGGCTTTACCCATTAAGTAATATTAATGGGTTGTTGAGCCTTATATTAATTTTCACAACCATTTTTGTGCAAAGGTACAAGCGTATCCCTGTAGATCCCTATTTTTCTTTTGGTATCTTCTTTTTTGTGGTTGGCCTTATGGGATTTGTTTTGAATAATCTAAGTCTGTTACCAAATAATTTTTTAACTCAAAATAGTGCCAAATTCGGAGCGGGTTTGGAGGTGATCTTTCTATCGCTCTCTATGACTAATTTAATCCGAAATCTACGATTGGAAAAGGAAATCTCACAAGCCACCGCCTTAAGAAAATCTGAAGAAATAAGTGAGCTCAAGAGTTTTTTTATGTCAAACATGAGTCATGAACTGCGAACGCCACTCAATGCTATTATAGGAGTGGTAGATGAGCAATTGGTAACGCTGAACAGTAGCAAGAACCGCAAAAATTATGAGATTATAAAGCATGCCTCTATTAGTCTACTGAGTAATATAAATGACATTCTTGATTTTGATAAGATTGATAAAAACCAATTGCGGTTACGTCAAGAAATTTTTAATCCGGAGATGGCTATCCGTCAAATTAGTGATAATTGGAAAGTACAGGCTGAACTTAAAGGTCTTGTATATAAGTTGGACATGGATTCTAAAATACCGCAAATGCTGGAAGGAGATAAGGAACGCCTGATGCAAATTATCAACAACATCCTGAGTAATGCTGTTAAATTTACTCAAAACGGGCACATTCATTTTCAGGTGGAGTGCATTCCTAAACCAGAGAATCGCAGCCTCCTAAAGTTAACTATTCTCGATACCGGGGTGGGTATGAACCCCGAAATAAGGGCTACTATGTTTGACAGTTTTAGTCAGATGCGTTTAAATAATAAACGAAATTTTGGAGGTATCGGGTTGGGTCTCAATATCGTGAATCATTTGGTGAACCTTTTCGGAGGAACAATACGTTTAGAAAGCGAGGAAGGCAAAGGTACCGTAGTTCTAATTGAAATAACCATGCAGCTTGCCACTAAGGAAAATGAAGTAGCAAGAAATATGGAAGTACCATTGAATATTCTTGTGGTGGAGGATAATGTCATGAACCAAATGGTGATGCGTAAGATTTTAGGCACTAGACCATTTACTGCTTTTTCAGTCGCCAACAATGGGAAAGAAGGGATAACTGCTTTGCAAAACATGGATTATGATCTTGTGCTGATGGATCTTCAAATGCCAATAATGGATGGGTATGAAGCTATTAGTTTAATTCGTGGCGGAACCTTAGGTAAGGGGTTGGAAACGATTCCGATTATTGTTGTCACAGCCGATACCACTGAAGAAACACGAGAAAGAATAGTGGTGCTAGGAGCAAACGACTATGTAACCAAACCGGTTAATTCGATTCTGTTATTGGAAAAAATTTCTAAATGCACTATGGTTTCTATGGAATGCTCTGCATAATTGTTTTTAAGAGAAGGGATATTTTATTATTTCTGTCTAATCATTTTCAGGGAAAACCAACCCAGTAAAACAATACTAAAGAGCATAACCGCCCACAACCAAGCACTATTTTGAAAAAGAGGCTTGCCTCTTTCTTTTAAATTTCCTTGGATGAATTGTTCCTTGCCCAAATGCAATGCAGTTAGATTGGTTGGGATGTTGTTTGAGAAACGTTTTATGTCATAGTTAGGCATTTGTACTAACGGGTTTCCGTAGGTTAAAAGATAAGTTGCCGGCTCGGTAAAACGGACTACTAACTCATGAACATAACCTTGAACCTCTAAGGAGTCTATCTGAAGAGCGTCATTATCCTGATTCTCAATGACGAGTTGTAGCCTTTTAAACACAGTACTTTGGAAACTAAATTCGCTGTCATCCAGGGAGTTTAATATACCTGAGGTTAAAGATTTATAGTTATATTTCCATCCTTTTTCTGTTTGGATGCTATCGGTCAAATAATTGATACGTATAGGGCGAAAATAGTCGTATTTATTTTTTACAGCGAGCTTCAGTTTGCTTACCGGAACCTTGGATTTTAGATCAATTGTAATGATGGTTTCTTTGTTCTTCCTATTTTCTTCAAAGGTTTTGGAATGGATTGGATAGGTATTGTAATTACCCTCTGTAACCGTATTCAAAAAAAGCTTTGCAGCCATAAGTTCCGGATTTTCCTCACTCGGAATAGCTAACCTAAAATAGTGATACTTGGCCAAGGGAAAATTTAGGGAAGTATATTGAAAACGGGTATTATCTGTAGTAATGGATAGGATTCTGTAATCTGTAAGAATAGTGAACCATTCTTGTTGATTCTGGCTGCCCTCCAAAGCAACTCGCCAATCAAAATTGCGGGACTCAAAATCAAGTTGTATTTGGTTTACCGCTGTTTCAACGGGAGTTTCAAAGGTAAAATAGTGTCTGTTACTATTTTTAGATGTATTAATCAAAGTGAATGGTACTGTTACTTGTTCCATTTTTTCAGCACCTTGCTTCAAAATATAGGGGGCCTCTATGGTGTCTTTACCCTCTGTAAATCCGAGAATTCGAATATCTGAAAAGTCGGTGGCTGTTTTATTGAAAATTTCATTGGGTAAAACTACACTATGCCATTGTGATGTGATCCCTAAAAGCTCCCTTTGATAACTATAGCTATTCGACTGTGAAAATCCAATAACACAAACAAACAACAAAGGAATAGTAAATTTAAGCTTCATGGTCTTCTGAAATAAGATGTTTGAATTTGTTGTAAAGAAAAGAAACTACCAAAAGCAATATACCCAAGGAAACGAAAACTATGGTTTTAGCAATAGTATCCAAATTCGCAATATCATAGAAGAACAGTTTAAGCAGTGTTATGGCAAAAAGTACGATAGCAGCCACCCGGAAATGCTTCTTCTTTTTCCATATCCCCAGGACAATTAACAGCAAAGCATAAACTCCCCACAAGATACTTAACCCAAGTTTATACGATTGTGAAAAGTGCATAATATCCATCCAATTGATGAGTTCGCTACTAATAATCCACAAAACAACAGTATGCACTAAAAGGTCAAAACCAACTTTCAACTTGGAGGACCAAGGCTGCATAAAATCTTGTTTAAGGTAGGAATACAGCGCATATAGTGATAAGGCTACAAAAGCAAATGAAATGTAACGTATTCCAATATTTAAAGGACCCCGGTTATAATATTCAGACAGCGTCTGGTTAACGTAACTTTCTCTTAAATCGCTCAAAATGTATAATCCATCTGCAATAAAAAGAAATAGGACAAACAAGCACAAGGCGATATTTATAAAACCTAAATTCCTACTTCTGATTTTTTTGATATTTACTAAGGCTAACAAGGAGAAAAATAATAAGGAATAATTCAATAACCAGATAGATTCAAATTTTAGCAAATCAGAATTCCAAAAACCACCTAAATAGCTATCACCTTCTGCTTGTATGTCTAGTGCCGAATCCATATACCGCTGACCCCAATAAGTAGTAATTTCTATCCTGAAGGCAAAATAGATCACAATTAATAAAATGGCGGGAATTGAAAAATTCATGAATACTTTTACTGTTCTGTTTCCCAGTAATGAAGGGTATTTACCGTTGGAATTCAAATAGGTAATAAAAGCAAAGGCAGTAATAAATAGCAGCGAAGTAAGAAAATTGATATTCACCAAGGGAACTAGTTTTGTTTCCGATTGCTCCGGAATATAGTAGTTGTAACTCACTGTCCAGTCATGAACAATACTAAAAAAAGCTAAAAACATAAGGGGATAGGAGAGTCTTTCATACAGGGCAATAGTCTTGGTTCTCCCAATCCAAAATAATAATGCAGCCTCAAAAGCCCAAAGTAAGGTAACCCAATTCCCATCTAACTGCACCGGGATGGCGATGGTGATAAAAACTAAAACAAGTCCCGCAACAAGAAAAAACAGATTTCGGTCGGCTAATTTTTGTCTGTAAATTAAGGCACCTATTCCAAAATGTATGATGGCATTGCCCAAAGTAAATAATCCCAAGAGCTGCTTTCCGGACTCGTGATCTTTTAGAATGGCATATCCCAGACCATAAAAAATAAAGGAGTTCCCAAGTAAAAGCAGAATATCCCCTCCTTTGAATTGTTCCTTTTGAAGCAACTTGTAACCTAGAAAGATGGCGTAGAAAGTTGCAAAGAAAATAACGGTAAAAACTAAAGACATAACAAAATGCTCCGTAACAAGGAAGTCTGCAACAAACCATCCAAAGAAGATAAGCCAGGTAAGTACAAATGCTGAATAATAAAGTGGTTTCCAATATTTTTTAAAGGCGATAACCAGTATACCAATATTAATAATGGCCACATAACTAAAAAGAACTTCTACTTTTCCTGAACCATCACTCAATAAAAAGGGAACGGCATAGGCGCCCACAAGACCAATATGCGCAATAACCTGTTTGTTGTAATTTAGTGCAGCAACAATGGTAAAAGCCGTGAACACAACCATTAATGCAAAGGTAAAACCCTGAGGAATTAATTCATAAAAGTTATAAGCTGCATAGGTGATAAAATATAGAATAGCAATGGCTCCACTCACCAGCACGGCACTGTAATTGAGGTAATTTTTCTTCAATTTTATGGCGAAACCCAACAATCCCAATCCCATAAGGTACCCTAAAATAATCCTAGTAAGCGGACTGATCAACTGATTGTCAATAGAGTATTTAGCTCCAATAGCGACACCAATCACGGTAATGGCAATCCCTATTTTATTTATAAGATTTTCGCCAATAAATTTTTCAAGATTGGATTTCAACTTGGGTGTAACTGGAACCTTGGTGGTAGTATCCACGGATTGTTTCTCACCAGAGTTCTTCACTTCCTCTGTAATGATGACTTGTGGAGCGGATGCTTCAGGAACTATAGTGACAGGAGTTGAAATCTCGGGAAAAGAGATTGCTTTTTCTTTCTCTTCAGATAAATTTTGAATTGGAGCTCTGGTTAGGCTCTGAATCTGTTTTCGTAAATCATTAATTTCACCGGAAAAGCGGTTCTGCATAAGCTGTAAAATTTCCAGCTTTTCAAGAAGTTGGTTTATTTGGTCGTTGTTGGTCATAAGGAATGGTCTAGTTCCGAATTAATAACCGAAAATAAGTTAATTTATTATTATTTTATTAAATGTTAAAAAGTTAATGTGGTTTCCGATTTTACATAAAAATGGCTGTTACAGGTTCTAGGGATTTGACTGAAATAGCGTCTTCGGTTACTTCTATTTTGGGTTTGAGATAAAAGCCAACTCATGGCTTTTCTTCAAGCTGTCCCCGATAACTCGGGATCGAAGTGCAACCCTATAACATGATGCACCAAAGAAAAATGTCTTTAAGCCGTTCTCCCGTACTGTTGATGAGTGAACTATAGGTTGCTTTTATACACTTAAAGCGAAAAGTAGGTAACAACGCTATTTTAAATCGTAACCTGCTCCACCAATTCTAACCTTTTAACAATACTATTTGGTAACAGCAGCGTTCCGGGAGAAAGCACGGCATTTGCACCAATTTTAGAATTGTCCCCGATCAAAGAGCCAAATTTTGTTGCTCCTGTTTTTATAATGGAATCCTTATATAGCACACTAATACTTTTTTCGGTTCTTTCGTTGAAGTGATTAGCGGCAATTGCTCCTGCTTCAAAATTTACATTTGCCCCAATAATACTGTTGCCCACATAATTAAAATGGGCTAAGGCGGTGTTGCCACAAATGATACTGCTTTTTACTTCACATCCTGGACCAATACGTGCTCCTGAATCTAAAAAAACTCCCTCCCTAAAATAGGAATTGGCTCCGATAAAACAGTTTTCAAGCACTATGACCGGGCGTTTAAAGGTGACATGGGTTTCAATTGCTGCTGTTTTGTGAATGGCTATACCATTGTGAATATGAAAATCAGAACCAAGTGAAAAAATCATTTTTTCCAATAGCTCCTTTATAGTACTTGTTATTTGCCACGGTTGAAGAAGTTCAGTACCTTGAATCGGAACAGGAAACTTGGAAATAAATTCAGAGATAACCACCATGGTTTTCGCAGCTTTCAAATTTTGTTACTATTTTTTTATTCCAGAGTTTTAATTTTTAATTCCCGAAACTCTACTCCTTGTCCTTCTGATTGCAGTCCGATATAGCCTTCCGTTAAGGGCGTCCCATCAATTTTTATGTTAGGATCAAAACCGGTAGTTACTTCTCCGCCAATTTGAGGTTTATTATACTCCAAAACAGTTTCGCCATTCACCTTGTGGATTACCAGCGAATCTTTATAAACAATCAAATCACCTTTCACCCACTCGTTCCATTGATAGGTTTTGGAAGTGGAGTTAATGCAGTGACGAGGATCCATTTCTCCGTTAAAAAAAACCTCGGTTCCGGGAGAACACATATTACCTGTTGGGCGAGGAACACCTGCTTTTTCCTCTGCTAACATTTGATATTCGACAGAAATTGGCCAGTCCTGCTCCTTTAAAATTGTCTTGGGATCCTGAGAATGAAACATGATGCCACTATTGCGATAGGTATAACTAGGAGCATCTTCCAGCCACTCATCGGTAAATCGGTATTCAAATTTTAAATGAAAGGAAGAAAAGGGTTCTTTATAAAATAGATGTCCATAACGAGTATTGAATTCGGGATATGCATCATAATTCACCTGAATAATTCCATCAACCACGCGAAATGTATTTGCAAAATTATCACCTAATTCATGGTGATGAATTTTAACTACCCAATCGTTTAAATCGGTTCCATTAAATAGCGCTTGCCATTCTGGGTTAACGGTTTCCTTGGGTTTGTTGTTCTTGCATGCTCCCAGAAGAAGCAAAATTATAAGGGTAATGGATAATAAAACTTGTAATCTATTCATACTAGAATATGTTATGGTTAATAAGGTTGCTGTTTTAGATAACAAAAAGTAGTGATTTTTTTAATAGGTTCTTAAGTACTCCAAGTTTTATAGCGTATTGTTTCAATAAGTTATACATATTTCTTTTAAAACAAATGGCAATTTCCATGCTTTTGGAGCATGGAAATTGCCATATACAATTACCCTATCTAAAAATAAATCCTATGCAGGCAATTTACCAGAAGTATCCGGATAAAAAGTTACAACCCCGGCAGTAATATCATGTATTCCACCTATAATGCCAATCTCTCCTGCCAAAAGCATTTCCTTTAGAATAGGGCTACGCTCCATAATAGCTTTGACTGTTCGTTTCACATTTATGGCAGCCACTTTTTCTACGAATGTGCCATTTTTGGAATTTCTTTCTTTTTTGGTAGTAAGTTCGTCTTCAACTGCTGGTCTAATTTTAGACAATAATGCAGTAAGATTGCCCATTTCTACATGGTCACAGGCTCCTTTTACCGCGCCGCATTTAGTATGACCCAATACCACAATTATTTTGGAACCGGCAACTTTACATCCAAATTCCATACTGCCTAGAATGTCTTCATTGATGATGTTCCCGGCAACCCGAACACTAAAGATATCGCCCAGACCCTGATCAAAAATTAATTCTGCGGAAGTACGACTATCTATACAGCTCAGAATTACGGCAAAAGGATGTTGTCCGTCCGAAGTTTCATTTGCCTGTTGCAACAGGTTTCTGTTTACTTTAAGATTATTTACAAATCTCATGTTGCCTTCTTTTAGCAATTCCAAAGCCATAGCAGGACTTATAGCTGCTTGCATTTCTTTAGTTAATGTCTTCATATTTAATTGTATTTATTATTGCACATAGGATTTAAGCTTAATTACAAAGATAGGTTTAATTTAAAAAAAAATAGTATTACTATCTTAAATTAATGTATAAGTTATTTTCTTAGCTTTGTTATCACATTGAAAGAGAAAGAAAAGGAACTATTATGAAAATGCAGGTGCATATACAAATGAATGAGGGTTTGTTTCTAAGAAATCCTGAAGGTTCCGAGTTGGGAAAAAAAATTCTTAAATATGGGGTGCTTCTTATCCATAAAAATGGCTTTGAAGCCTTCACTTTTAAAAAACTTGCTGAGGAGAGTGGTACTACGGAGGCTGGGATTTATCGCTATTTCGAAAATAAGCACAAACTACTGCTGTATCTCACTTCCTGGTATTGGGCCTGGTTAGAATTCCAGATTCGGTTTCATACCAATAATATTGAAAAACCAACAGTGAAACTAAAAAAGGTCATAAAATTGTTAGCCTCGACAGTAGCAGATGATGAACAAACAAATTACATCAACGAAAGTTTATTGCATCAAATTATTATTTCCGAAGGATCCAAGGCGTATTTAACTAAACAAGTAGGGGAAGACAATAAGCAGGAATTTTTTAAGCCTTATAAAGATTTGTGTGCTACTATTGGGTCCATAATATCAGAATACAGGCCCAAATATAAGTACCCAAAGTCCTTGGCTTCTACCATTGTAGAAATGGCTCACTTTCAGATTTTCTTTATGAATAATCTTCCCTCCCTTACCGATTTTGGAAAAAGCAGACAGGAAGAAGATGTAATTTCTTTTTTAAATGACCTGGTATTTTCAGGTTTAAAAAAGGGTTAACTCGCCCAAAAATTGATGACTTTTAAAAGTTTAGTATAATTACTCTTATACCATACGGCCATCCAAAAGATTGATGATTCGCGATCCATACGTGGCGTTTTGCTCTGAGTGAGTTACCTGAATAATGGTAACACCTTCGCTGTTTAACTTAGTAAATAGTTCCATAATTTCCTCACTTTGTTTGGAATTTAGATTTCCTGTTGGTTCATCGGCCAGAATAAGCTTCGGATTGGCAATTAAGGCTCTCGCAACGCCTACCAACTGCTGTTGGCCGCCACTGAGTTGTGCCGGAAACAAATCCTTTTTGCCAACAATATTAAACCGATCCAACATATCCGCTACCATGGCCTTACGCTCAGCGCCACTGTATTTTTTGTACAATAAGGGCATTTCCAGATTTTCCTTCACGGTAAGTTCGTCAAGCAAATGATAGGATTGAAAGACAAAACCAATATATTCCTTGTACAATCCGGCGCGGTGCTTTTCTTTTAAGTCATGAACCGATTCATGCAGGAAATGGTATTCTCCTTCATCAAAAGTATCGAGCATCCCAATAACATTCAGCAAGGTTGATTTCCCGGAACCGGAAGGCCCCATAATAGATATAAATTCTCCTTCTTCCACTTGAAGATTAATATCCTTTAACAAAAAGATTCGTTGCCCACCGGAGTTGACCCATTTAAAGATTTTGTTTAATTGTAGTAGCATAGTTTTATTTAGATGTTAGATGTTAGATGTTAGATGTGAGTATTGAGATATTAGTATTGAGATTTTAGGGTTTAGAAATGGATTGTAAATTGTTGCACTTTTTCATTGTTTCATTGCTCAATTGATATATTGTTTCATTCTTCACGCAACGCATCCACCGGGTTTCGGGTTGCTGCTTTAAAACTCTGCCAACTAACGGTCACCAAGGAAATGAACATTGTTACCCCACCAGCAAGAAGAAACATCCACCAACTCATGTCAATTTTGTAAGCAAAACCTTGGAGCCACCTATACATGGCATAATAGGTAAATGGAGTAGCCACCACAAAGGCAATAGCTACCCATTTTATAAAATCGGTATTGAGCATTATAAGTATTTCCGATAATGTAGCCCCATTAACCTTGCGGATACCTATTTCCTTAACCTTACTTTGCGAAACCAGTAGTGAGATTCCCAACAGACCGATGGAACAAATGAACAAAGAAATTATAGTGAACAAGGTCAACAAATGGGCTTGTATTAATTCAGTTTTATATACTTTTTCGTACAGGGCCTCAACATAATCAAAAGAAAGCGGATATTTAGGAAACATGCTTGTCCAAACATTTTGAATATCGGCAATGGCATCTTTCTCCATCTGAGGGGTGTAGGAAACTACAATATTGGACAGCCAACTGTTTTCTCTTTTGAATAGGATCAAGGGTTCTACTTTAATTTGCACTCCGGATAAATGAAAATCCTTTACTACGCCCACTATTTTACCATCCGGTAAATTAACTCCTTCGACCGGAGAAAGAAGTTTAAATCTTTTTCCAATTAAATCATTAGAATCTTGATACCCCAAATAAGGTATGGCGGATTCATTTATGATGTATTCACCAATGCCATCATCACTGTTTTTCCCAGTAAAATTCGTGCCACTGAGGAACTTGAGGTCAAATACATTGGCAAAAGAATAATCACATGCAAAAACTCCAATGGGTTTTAGATTATCTTCCTCATTAAGTTGGCCTTCCATTTCAAACAA
Source organism: Arenibacter sp. (assembly GCA_041747755.1). Taxonomy (GTDB): domain Bacteria; phylum Bacteroidota; class Bacteroidia; order Flavobacteriales; family Flavobacteriaceae; genus Aurantibrevibacter. Next base: position 15,425 of record JBGTEN010000259.1, read on the forward strand.
AAACATATCATGAGTCTCTCCCCCGGGCGCATCCATCATGGCCGAAACGGCTGTTATAGAACCTTGCTTTAAGAGTTCTGACTTGAACACGCTAAAATCCTTTTGTATATCTGAATGCACCGGTCCGATTGAAATAATGTTACCTCGCTCAGCACCCATTGCATGTTTCAGGGCAAATTTATTCTGTTTTGAAATAACGATCACTGCTACTAGCAGCATCATCGCAAAAGCATATTGTGCAATTACTATTTTTTTATGTGATTTAATATTGACCTTTGAATTTAGCGATTGGCTTAAGGTAAACCGATTTATTGGCTGCCTTAGAAGCGGTTGAAGACCAATTAAGATACTTAAAAGGCCGAACATCAAAAAGATACCAAGGACAAGGACATCGTTTCCTTGAAGAAGGTCTATTTGATACTGATTTAAAATCAGGTTATTGATTGTACTTATGGTCAATGCCGCAATAACTATTGCTAGAAGCACGATGATAACACTCTCAGTAAAGAAATAGCTGAAATTTACACGCTTTGATGACCCCAATATCCGATTTAGGGCTATGAATTTCGCAAAGAATCCGGCCATGCCCAGATTTAAGCTGGCATAATTACTTAATGCAATAAACAATAGTATCAATGCAGCTAATGAAAATGCATAAAGAGTTGTCATATTTCCATTGGCCTCTATCTCACGAAACAAATGGGAGTTTAAATGGATATCTTTTAGGTTTTGAAGGTGGGCCAAGGTATTATTCGTGCCACCAGCATCAATCTTACGGGCAGTCATTATTTGAGATAGGGTAGTAGCGACACTTTGTACACTGGTATTTTCACGTAATAAAAGATACGTATAGGCCCAACCCGCAATCTTATCTTGTCCGGGGTAAAGTAATAAATCCGGATGAAAATGGCTGTTATTCGGGAAATCGCGCATAACCCCTTTGATTGTAAACTTAGTTTTTTCGGAATTAAAATGACCTTCTGGTATTGAAATAACCGCTCCAATCGGATTGGCATCTCCAAATATTTTTTGGGCAAAAGACTCGGAAATGACCACAATACTGGTATCCGAAAAGATCGACGATTTGTTGCCCTTTACTAATTCGGCATCAAAAACCTCAAAAAAAGTACTGTCACTTGTGAATGCCTGTTGTATTTCATAGTATTGGTCTTCATGCATAACCAAGCCACCCCTATAGGGAGAAAGTCGAACAAAAGTCTCAATTTCAGGAATCTGAGCTGCCCAATCTGGCACCTCTTCTGAATTAAAAATTCGGGCGAAATGGGCATCCTCAAACGCCGTTGGATCTGTGGTGGTTAATCTAAATATCCTTTCGGCCTTTTTATGGAAACCGTCATAATTCATCTCATTTTTCAGAAATAAGGACATGAATACTACACCAACGAGCCCGAGGTAGAGACCTGTAACTTTAATCAAGTTTAAAAACGGTCTTTTCTTTATGTTTCTTACCGCAAATTTTAAAAGCATATCCACTGTTTCATCGGTTCTTCATTACAACAATCACTATTCCTCCCGCAATGCATCTACCGGATTCCGGGTTGCAGCCTTAAAACTCTGCCAGCTTACTGTTAGCATGGCAAGACCAAGAACCAACATTCCGGCAAGGGCAAAGACCCACCAATCCATAGTAGTTCTATAAGCAAAGCTTTCCAACCAATTGTTCATTATATACCAAGAAATAGGAACAGCTATGACAAAGGAAAGCGTTACCCACTTTAAAAAATCCTTATTCAAAAGGGACAGAATGGAGGCAATGGTCGCTCCATTGACCTTACGGATACCGATCTCTTTTTTGCGTTGTGTTATTGTATAATAAGTTAGTCCAAAAAGCCCTAAAAATGCTATAATAATTGCTAAGGTTGTAAAAATACCGAATGCAGCTCCAAATTTTGTCTCTTCGTTATATTGGGATTGAAACTCTTTATCCAAAAATGTATAGTTAAATGTGCTT
>JBGTEN010000260.1:0-1971 GCA_041747755.1 Arenibacter sp.
CGTGTAGCATCAAAAATGAGCGTATCCAATTCTGCTGCATACCACGGAGTTACCTTTCCCTGATTTCTAACACGTATGCCACTTATAACTCTGCTGGGAATAGGTGAGGCCGTATTACCCCAGGAATTTCGAATATAGGTGGCAATAGCAGCAATATCCTTATCTTGAAGTGTGGAAAAAGAGGGCATATTAGGAAGAATGTCCGGGATATCATACATTTTTCCATTCACCATTATGGGTCCCTCTATACCATGCAATAGAATCATACCTAATTTATAGGGTTCTCCTGTTACCCATTCGGAATGCTTTAAAGGTGGTGCAAAACGAGCGAGTCCCTCTCCTTGAGTTCCATGACAACTGGCACAAAGGTTAATGTATTGCTGTCTTCCGGCTGCAAATATAGTTGGATCTATATCTTGTATTGCGCTCGCTTCTTGTAATAATCGCTTTGGTTTACCATCCCAGGTAAACAAATATTCCAGCTTATTTAACAATGGTTTTAAATTCTCATCCGAAGTATCTGAATTTAAAAAAAGCTTTGGTTGATAATCAAGAGCTATTTCCAGACCATCATTTGCAGCTTTTGAAGAAATCATTCCATTTATCAAAGCCACTTTGATCCAGGATGGGGTAGTATCCTCGTTATTCCCAATTCTCGTTAGCAGCTGCTTTATTCCTAACATCGATATGGAATTTGTTATCGCAGAGGCCAATAGTTCAATAACTATTTCCTTGTTTTGATGGTAGGTATGCCATTCTTCTTGAGCCAATAAAAAACGGAGCATTTCACCTTCTCTATCTTCTAAACTGCTCATTACCACGTCTCTGGAAAGGGGAAAATCGGCATAATCTTCTAGAAACCTTTTGGAGTATGGAAAGCCAATATCAGAGGGAATTTCAGAAGATGTTAAGACCATTTGCATTTGAAGTACCGTGTGGGCATTTTCAAAATTGTCTTGTATATAAAGTGCTATTTCCTTCCGGACATGCGGGTGTTTTGGGAGCATGGATACCAACAACCGTAATGCAGATTGCACTACTTTCGGGTCTTTTGCCTTTAAGGCAGCTAAATAGGGTTCTGGTTCAGTATAGGCTAATCCTTCAAGCGTCCATAGGGAGTGTAGTTGTCCAAGCGAATTCCCTGAGGTAATCATTTTAACCAAATTGGGAACAATATCAAGATTATTTTGTTCGACCAAAAGGCGCTGTGCAATATCCCTGGTCCATCCATTAGGATGACCCAATAATCCTACCAGCTCTTGCGGAGGTAATTTTGAAAGGTCAGTAGTCTTAGATATTGAACTATTTTTGGATTTGATTCTCCAAATACGACCCATGTGAATAGGCGTATCTAATTTTCGTGCTAGTGTAACTTCTCTCAAATACGGTGTCATGTAGGGAGCATGCTGAATTATCCCTTTGTACATGTCTACAACATAGAGCGCACCGTCAGGACCGGAAGCTAATGATATGGGTCGGAATCGTTCATCTGTTGATGCCAAAAACTCTTTACTTGGATAAGCACTTTTTGCACTCAACATAAATCCGTCCTCAGATATTTTGTTTTGGCGTATAAGGTTAGAAGTAGGTTCACAAACAAAGATGTCTCCATCATAATGTTGTGGTAGTCCGTTTCCACGATGGACCAAAGGGCCACAGGCAGAAGTAAACTCCAGAAGTTTTCCCTCCTCATCAAAAGTTCCGGGAATGTAGCCCCTGTTCACTGCTGGAGAACTTCGAATAGGGAAAATACGCCGTTCTAAAGTTAATCCGTGGTCAATGCCACTAAAGGGTGTGTGGTTTTTGTTTCTTTTAATCACATTGGGAGGCACTAAATCACCATGTAATTGAGACCAGTTGTAATTATAAAATAAGCGTCCGGCATTATCATGAGTTATTCCCCATTGTCCGCGGGCTTCTGTTTCCTCCTTTATCCATTCATTATCTTTTTTTCGATACCGCCATTTGGAC
>JBGTEN010000261.1:0-5527 GCA_041747755.1 Arenibacter sp.
AAAGGAATCCATTTAAATAAGCTCCATGGAGAATCCAAACCTATGCTTCCCAAAAAGTCAGGGACACTAAAAACCATTGTCGTTATGATCACGGTCTTAAAAACAGTAGGAGAAGCCCATGGGTCGGGAATCACATTCAAAAGTATAAGCACTAAAGTTATGGGGTAAATAAACATTAAAGCCGGTACGGCAACAGCTATGATATAGTCCACATTAAATTGCCCAATAAGAATCCCTAAAGTACAGCCCATTATACCTGTAATAACATAAGCTTTTTGAGAATCTCCAAATCTTGACTTAACAAAGTCGGCGGTACCGGTTACAATGCCTACTGCTGTGGTAAAACAGGCCAAAGCCACTAAAATACTTAAAAAAAGATTTGCCGTATTTCCCAGTGTATTGATGCTAATACCCCTCAATAAAGCGGTACGGGATAAGTCATCAGTAAAGTTATCATGAAGTAATGCACCTGTTAAAATTAGTCCGGCATAGATAAGAAACAATCCCATTCCAGAAAGCCATGCCGCTCGACGTATGAGCGCTCTTTTTTCATTATAAGAACTATTTTTTAGTTTCATATTAATCGAGATAATTATAACTCCGCCAACCACCACAGCCCCAATAGCGTCAAAGGTTTGATATCCTTCCAAAATGGCATAGGAAAAAGGATTGGAGATTTCTGTCGGACCAAAAACAAATTCGTTGGTAAATAAAGTGATGCCTACAATTAAAATAAGAATGATAATTATAGCTGGAGTAAGGAGCTTACCCAAAAGGTCCAATATTTTTGATCGGTTCATTACAAAAATGAATACTAACCCAAAGTAAATAATACTCGTCAGCAAGGCCGGAGTCGTAAAGAAAGGCTGTATCGCCATTTCATGTGTTACGGAAGCTGTTCGGGGCGAGGGTAACACTATTGCTATGATATAAATTAAAGCCGAATACACTAAACTAAATCCGGGAGAAACTTTTTTGGCAAAATCAAACAAAGTTCCTTGGAGTTTGGCATGGGCAAGAATGCCCAAAATAGCAAAAATTACTGCCGAAATGGAAAACCCTAAGACTACCAACCACCACTGGTCACCCGATTTAAATCCTAATAAAGGGGGCAAAATTAAATTACCTGCGCCAAAAAAAAGTGAGAAAAGAGCAAAAGAGGTTATAAGAGTTTCACGAAATTTATACACGAAGCATCATTTATTTTGGAAAGATAATGCAAAAACGGGTTATTAAAATCCACAAATTATCGAGTAAAAAGCGCATTTCAACGAAAAAAGCGCATTTTATCAAAAAAATTGTTTCAAAAACAAATCTTGCTCAATAAAAAGTGGTATCCATGCGTTAAATTAAAAAGCAAATCAACAAATGGCTTTTTTGTTAAAATCAAAATTTAAATATGCATTACAGAGTTCCCCAAACCTCAAAGATGCGCTGTTAAAAAACCTACAATATGAAAAAAGTATTCTCTAATTACGGCGGCAAACTCAGTTCTTTCTGCTGCAGTATTTTTGGTCATCACTATGCGGTTTCCAAAAAAGTAACCTTACACATCAAAGAATATAAGTGTATTCATTGTGCCAAACAAGTTACTACAGACGTTAGTGGAAATTTGGCTTCCCTTACACCGGAATTACAGGATATAAACAATACACTTCAAGATATTTATCAAAAAAGACACAGAGCTACCCAGCAGGTGGCCTAATTATGCTTGGCAAACGAATTCCACCCCTGAGCGGTAAGTGGAATTTTAGAGTTATTCCTGGAAATTAAATGAGCTCCTTCATTCTCAGCTGTCATGTGCCCCACGACAGTTAAGTTAGGATTGCCTTTTATTTTCGGGAATTCTTTTTGGTCAATAGTAAACAAAAGTTCATAATCTTCGCCTCCGCTCAAGGCTACCAAAGTACTATCTATTTGAAACTCTTCACAGGTACTAATAACCGTGGGATCAAGTGGAATTTTATCTTCAAACAAGTTGCAACCTACTTTACTGCTTTTACAGAGATGTAATATTTCTGAGGAAAGTCCGTCACTGATATCAATCATTGCGGTAGGATGCACTTCTAGTTTAGCTAATAATTCAACAATGTCTTTTCTGGCCTCCGGCTTTAATTGTCTTTCAACAATGTAGGTGTATGGAGTTAAGTCAGGCTGACTATTAGAGTTCACTTTAAAAACTTCCTTTTCGCGCTCCAGAACTTGCAGTCCCATGTATGCACCTCCAAGGTCGCCTGTCACCACCAAAAGGTCATTGGGTTTTGCTCCGCTCCGGTATGCAATAGCCTCAGAATTTGCTTCACCAATAGCAGTAATACTGATAAGCATTCCGGTTTTGGAAGAAGTGGTATCCCCGCCCACAAGATCCACATTGTATGCTTTGGTGGCAAGTGCCACCCCGCTGTAAAATTCCTCCAGAGCCTCCAAAGGAAATCGGTTAGAAACCGCCAGGGAAACCGTAATTTGTGTGGCTACACCATTCATAGCATAAATATCCGACAGATTCACCATAACCGACTTGTAGCCCAAGTGTTTTAAGGGCATATAACTCAAATCAAAATGAATCCCCTCTACTAGTAAATCGGTAGAAATTAAGGTTTTTTTATCTTTAAAATCCAAAACAGCAGCATCATCACCAATGCCTTTTACTGATGATTTTTGCTGTAAGGAGAAGCTTTTGGTAAGATGATCTATCAATCCAAATTCACCCAAACTTTCCAATGAAGTTCTTTCCGTATTTTTATCTTCTAACATGCTGCAAAAGTAAAGAGAATGTCGTAAAGGCAATTCATTTCACCAAATTATCTGAAAATAGAAAAACTTTATGCGGGTATTAGTTAGAATAATGTTAGGAAATATGGTAAAACCCTACTTATATAGTATATTTGTATTCTATTTAGAATAAATCCAATTAAGTATGATTCAAGTTTCAGAAACAGCTAAAAAAAGGGTTATTGATTTAATGACCGATGAGGGCTACGATGCGACAAAGGACTTTGTGCGTGTTGGAGTAAAAAGCGGCGGCTGCAGTGGATTGTCTTATGAGTTGAAGTTTGACAATAAGATAGCAGAATCCGATAAAGTGTTTGAAGACAACGCAGTACGTATTATTGTAGATAAAAAAAGCTTTCTTTATTTGGTAGGCACTGTATTGGAATACTCCGGTGGACTTAATGGAAAGGGTTTTGTATTCAACAACCCAAACGCACAGCGAACATGCGGTTGTGGGGAGAGTTTTTCACTATAAAATCCTCCTGCTCCCCGAAGGGGAATGCAATTTGTACAATCGCACTGAACAAGACAAGCGGCAGGATGAATAAGATAACGAATTAAAATTTCCCTTTTAGGGGTCAGGCTTATGGCATATACAGAAGAGGAACTAAAGAAAGAGCTGGAAACCAAGGAATATGAATATGGTTTCTACACGGATATTGAGTCGGAAACGTTTCCTAATGGGTTAAACGAGGAGATTGTTATTGCTATTTCTAAAAAGAAAGGCGAGCCTGAATGGATGACCCTATGGCGTTTGGAATCTTTTAAAATATGGAAGGAAATGGTGGAACCCGAATGGGCCAATGTAAGGTATAAAAAACCTGATTTCCAAGCCATATCGTACTACTCTGCACCCAATAGTAAACCAAAATACGATAGTTTGGATGAGGTAGATCCGGAGTTGTTGGATACCTTCAAAAAATTGGGCATCTCCTTGGATGAGCAAAAAAAGTTAGCCGGAGTTGCGGTAGATATTGTAATGGACTCTGTTTCTGTTGCTACAACCTTTAAAAAGACGCTGGCCGAGAAAGGCATTATTTTTTGCTCCATTTCCGAAGCCATCAAGGAACATTCAGAATTAGTTAAAAAGTATATTGGTTCTGTGGTACCCCAAAGAGATAATTTTTATGCCGCCTTAAATTCGGCTGTTTTTTCAGACGGATCTTTCTGCTATATTCCAAAAGGGGTACGCTGTCCTATGGAATTGTCCACCTACTTTAGAATCAATCAGGCCGGTACCGGTCAATTTGAACGCACCCTGGTGATTGCAGATGAAGGAAGTTACGTAAGTTATCTGGAAGGATGTACGGCACCTTCTCGGGATGAAAACCAGTTGCATGCCGCTGTTGTGGAATTGATTGCCTTAGATAATGCAGAAATAAAATATTCAACCGTTCAAAATTGGTTTCCCGGCAATAAAGAAGGAAAGGGCGGGGTATATAATTTCGTCACAAAAAGAGGATTGTGCGAGAAAAACGCCAAAATTTCATGGACTCAGGTAGAAACCGGATCGGCAGTTACCTGGAAGTATCCATCTTGTATTTTAAAAGGCGATAACTCGATTGGTGAATTTTATTCTATTGCTGTTACTAATAATTATCAGCAAGCGGATACAGGTACCAAGATGATTCATTTGGGTAAAAACACTAAGAGTACCATTATCTCCAAGGGAATATCCGCGGGGAAATCCCAGAATAGTTATCGTGGATTGGTTCGGGTAAGCAGCAGGGCAGAAAACGCCCGGAATTTCTCTCAGTGTGATTCGCTGCTGATGGGAAATGATTGTGGCGCCCATACGTTTCCCTATATTGAAGTAAAGAACAAATCCGCCAAAATAGAGCATGAGGCTACAACCAGTAAAATAGGGGAAGATCAGATTTTCTATTGCAACCAAAGAGGAATTCCTACGGAAAAAGCCATTGCACTTATTGTAAATGGCTTTAGTAAGGAGGTACTCAACAAATTACCAATGGAATTTGCAGTAGAAGCACAAAAACTTCTGGAAATAAGCCTGGAGGGCTCTGTGGGTTAATGATTTCAAAATGAGAATACGCAATAAAAGATTATTAAGGGCTTGAACATAGAGAAAAAAATAGAAATTTGAGAAGATGCTAAAGATTGAAAATTTACATGCCAGGATAGACGACAAAGAAATACTAAGAGGGATAAATCTTGAGGTAAAGGCGGGAGAAGTCCATGCGATAATGGGACCAAACGGTTCCGGAAAAAGCACCTTGGCTTCCATTATTGCAGGAAAAGAGGAATTTGAAGTCACGGAGGGGACTATTTCCTTAAACGGAGAAAATTTGGAAGATACGTCACCAGAAGAACGTGCGCATAAAGGAGTTTTTCTTTCCTTTCAATACCCTGTAGAAATTCCCGGAGTTTCGGTTACCAACTTTATGAAAACGGCGATTAATGAATCCAGAAAGGCAAACGGTCTGGAAGACATGCCGGCCAATGAAATGTTGAAATTGATTCGTGAAAAATCTGAATTACTGGAAATAGACCGTAAGTTTCTTTCCCGTTCTTTAAACGAAGGCTTTTCAGGGGGAGAAAAAAAGCGGAACGAAATATTTCAAATGGCTATGTTGGAACCAAAATTGGCTATTTTGGACGAAACAGACTCGGGATTGGATATCGATGCGCTTCGGATTGTTGCCAATGGGGTAAATAAATTAAAAAGCAAAGACAACGCTGTAATTGTTATCACTCACTATCAGAGGTTGCTGGAATATATCGTACCTGACTTTGT
>JBGTEN010000262.1:0-7430 GCA_041747755.1 Arenibacter sp.
TTCTTTGGCTCTTTTTTCTGACCTTGCCGTACTAAGGTTCATAAAGTTAATACAAGCCAAAAGCAATACAAATGCCCCAATAATCCCAAAAAGCCACACATATTTTATACGCCCCCCAACCTGTTTCCCATTCTCAAAATTGCCGCGCAGGTACCACTCTTTCATCGGAAAGAGAAATATTTGCGGATTGAATTCGGCCGTATCTTCATTCAAATTCTTTTTTACGTTTAAAATGGCGTTGGTAATCTTTTCCATTGTGGTATTATCTGCAATCTCCACAAACATCTGAAACGAGTTGTTGCCCCATTGGTCTTCTGCATTTTTCATCCACTCCTGTGTGGCAACGAGTTTATCCCAGGGCATAAAAAATTCGGCATCATGAAAGGAATTATTAAAGGGGATATCTTCATATACCGCACTAACTGAGACATCGTACTGATTATTCACTTTTAGGGTCTTCCCTATCGGTTCTTCTTCTCCGAAAAGCGCATGTGCCACGGATTCGGAAAGCATCACGGAATTTAACTCCCTCAAGCCGTCTTTTTCCCCTTTTATAATCTTCAATTCTAACATTTCAGGGGCTTCCTGCTGAATGAAATAACCTGTTTTGGATAGGCTTTTATCCTGATATTTTAAATATCTGGAGTTGTTCCAAGAAGACATGACAAGGTGTTTGAAATTATCAGAATATCCATCTCTCAAAGCTTTTTCTAAGGGACGAGGAATGGCAGGACCTGTACCGGTATTCCCATTAAAAGTTTGAGATTGATACACTTGCGCAAGCCGCTCCTTTTTAACAAAGTAATTGTTATACGATAATTCGTCCACTACCCAAAGTCCGATTAATAGGGTAACGGCCATGCCCAGGGCAAGACCTCCAATGTTAATGGCCGAATAGCCTTTGTTGTTCTTTAAGTTCCGCCAGGCGATTTTAAAATAGTTCCTAAACATAATGATTGATTTTTGATTGATTGATGATTTTCATTTTGAACTCCCCCTAACCCCGTACTAGGGAGAGGGAACGGTTCGTCTATTTTTGTTTTTAATTTCAATTTAATTTTCTTCCTCTTCTCCCTCCCCTTTGGGGAGGGCTGGGCTGGGGTCATTCCGTGCGTAAACTTTTGACAGGATTGGCTGTTGCCGCTCTGATGCTTTGAAAACTAATTGTTAACAGCGCGATTATAATAGCAGTTAGGCCAGCCAGAGCGAATACCCACCAATCAATTTCTATCCGGTATGCAAATTTTTCTAGCCAACGATGCATTGTCCACCAAGAAATAGGTACAGCTAGTATTATGGCAGCAAGAACCAACCGCATAATATCCTTGGACAGCAACCGTACAATACCAGTAATACTTGCCCCCAAAACCTTACGTACCCCGATTTCTTTTTTACGCTGTTCCGCAGTAAATGCCGATAGACCGAACAACCCCAAACAAGAAATGACAATGGCCAGCATGGAGAAAATTTTGGAAAGATCTCCTATTAGTTCCTCGCTTTTAAATCTGGCCTTGAACAAATCGTTTTCAAATTTGTATTCCAAGGGGAATGCAGGATTGTGCTCTTTCATTACTTTTATAATGGAGACCAAGGCTTCTGTAATAGATGCTTCCCCCTTTAATTTGACATACATAGTATTGCCGAAATCGTAGTGGTTATAGAAAATGACCGGACCGCTATTCCCATTGCCATACATATCACCATATATAAAATCGTTGACCACTCCTATCACATCATACGATGTATTGTTGCGAGTAACCGTTTTTCCTACCGCGCTTCCCTCTCCCATTAATCTTGCCAAAGACCTTGTAATTAGGATATTTGTGCTATCCGTGGTCTTGTTTTCATTAAAGCCATGTCCTTCCAATATCTCAAGTCCCACGGTCTCAAAAAAACTAGGGCTGACGTATCTGAATCTTACAAGTACGTCCTCTGTGTTCGTTCCTCCCTGCCAGCTGAGACCTGCGCCATTGTTACCGCTTGATAGCATATATGAATTGGAAAGGGCAACGTTTTCAACCTTGCCGGAAGCGATCATGTCCTGTTTTATGGGGATGAACTCTTTAATCATTTCTCCGCTTACCGTTATATTGATCAAATTCTCTTTAGCATAGCCTAAGTCTCGTCCCCTGGCATGCTGTACCTGTTGGTAGATTATTATGGAACTAATAATGAAAATTATGGAAACTGTAAATTGGGTTATCACGAGGCCTGTACGTATAAAAGCGGCACTGCCCTGTTTTCGTTGTACACCTTTGAGTACTTGAACCGGCCTAAATGAAGAAAGGTATAAAGCGGGATACCACCCAGCGAGAAGACCGCAGAAAAAGGTTATTCCAAAAAGTGAAAATAGGTGAGTGGTATCATACAACCTAAGTTCGAGCTGTTTTTCCACAAGCGTGTTAAAAGAGGGTAATAAAAGTAATAGCATAATAATGCTCAGTATTGCCGATAAACCAGACATAATCATAGCTTCGGCCATAAATTGGGAAATCAATCTTTTTTTACTGGAACCCAATACTTTGCGAATCCCTACTTCGTTGGCCCTTTTTTCACTTCGGGCCGTGGACAGGTTCATGAAATTGATACAGGCAATGAAAAGGATTATGAAGGCAATAAGGGTTATCAATCGCACAAATGTGATTTGTCCGCCTATCTTCTTACCATCTTTAAAATCGGATCGTAAGTGCCAGTCCTTGATAGAATGTAAAAAGGCTTGGTTAGCTGAGATTTCGGAGTCAACCATTTTTGAAGGAATCAAGGCCCTTACTTTTGCGTCCACTGCCTCAAAATCCGCATTTGGGGCAAGTTCGACGAAAGTATCCGCGAAGTTATTGCCATATTCCTTTGCCCATGACATGTCCTCTTCTCCTAATTGAAAGCGCTCAAATGGCAACAGCCAGTCAAACCCGAATGTTACATTTTGGGGCAAATCCTCCACAACGCCAGTAACCGTAAAGTTGTATTTATTGTCAATCCGTAATACTTGGTTGAGTATTTTGGTGTTTTCACCGAAAAGAGCGGTGGCCGTTTTTTGTGTCAGAACAACGGCGTCCGGCCTGCTAAGCGCATTTTTTGCACTTCCTTCCACAAACCGGAGGCTAAATATATCCAGAAAGTCAGGGTCAGCATATCTTCCCCTTCTATTAATTCCCTTATCACCTTCAGTAATTAAAATTTCTCCGCTCCATGTGGTGGTAGACCTCGTAATTTCGGGTATTTCATCTTTTAAATCTTTTGCCAAAGGCCCAGGGGTTGAATAAAAAGTGTATGTCTCCCCTTCAAAATTTTGATTCGTTGGCACATAGTAAATAAGGTCTTGTTTTGGAAAGGCGCTATCGAAATTCACTTCATCCTCTACCCAAAGGAGTATCAAACCGGCGCAAGTTATCCCAATGGCCAATCCGAAAATGTTAAGAGCGCTGTAGCCTTTGTTCTTCCAAAGACTTCGCCAAGCGATTTTTAAATTGTTTTTAAACATAATGATTGGTTTTTGACATCCTCCCAATCCCCATAGCTATTGGGAGGGGGAACGGTCTGTCTATTTCTGTTTTTTGTTTCAATATAATTCCGTCCTCTTCTCCCTCCCCTTGGGGAGGGCAGGGGTGGGGTCATTCAGTTCGCAAACTTTCTACGGGGTTGGCTAATGCCGCTTTAATTGCTTGATACCCAACCGTGGTCAAGGCAATAATCATTGTCGTTAATCCCCCAATAAGAAATACTACCCAAGTTATATTGATGTGAAATTCATAATTTTCAAGCCATTGTCTCATAAAATATCCAGCTATAGGGGCTGCAATTAAAAAGGCTATGGATATCAGTAGTATAAATTCTTTAGAGAATAGAAAAACAATGTTGTTTCTTGTTGCACCCATTACTTTGCGAATACCCGCTTCTTTTAATCGTTTCATGACCATAAAAGAAGCCAAACCGTACAATCCTAAACAACTCAAGAATATGGCAATGGCGGCAGATAGTTTATACATTTTGGACAAACGTTTTTCATCTTCATAATAAGCGGCAATCTTGTCATCCAAAAATTCATATTCAAAAACATAATTTGGAAAAGTGTTGTTCCACAATGTTTCAATAGCTTTTATAGATGCCATTGCCCTATGTGAATTGATTTTGATTCCAGCTATGCCATAGCTCATTTTTTGAGCGAACATAAAAACACCAGGTATGCCGTCTTTTAAAGAAACACTGTGAAAATCCTTTACAACACCAACTACCAAACCATTTGCATCACCAAGATCAACTTTTTTATTCAATGCATCCAATGGGTTACTTATACCCAATTTTTTGGCTAATGTTTCGTTAATAATAAACTCTAAAATACTATCCGATTCTATCAAATTACGCCCTGCGACCAATTCTAGTTTATAAGTATTTAGAAACTCAGGGTCTATTCGCTTGCGAATGGAATAGAAATCATTTTCTTCAGCAGCATTATCAAATGTAAATTTCCCCCAAGAATTTCCTATTTCCATAGGGGTGCTAGAACTAAAACTTGTACTTTCCACTCCAGAAATGGCGGTCAATGCATTTCGCAAATAATCAATTTTTTCTATTGAAATACTATCGGTTGGAATGGACACATTAACCACCGCATCCTTACTAAAACCCAATGGTTGGCTCATGAAGTAATCCATTTGTTGTACTACTACAATGGTACCTATAATTAAGGTTTGGGCTATTATAAATTGAAAGATCACAAGACCGCGCCGCAATGAAATTCCTCTAGAGCTTACCGTAGTCACTTTACTTTTTAAAGCATTGATTGGGTTAAACCTAGAAAGTACAATGGATGGATAAAACCCTGCCAAAAATGTAACTGTGATCGCGATCACGACCAAAAACAATGCTATTTCCATCCAATTCACCATACCAAAAGATAGGGGTAGGTCTATCAATGTCCCCAACCATTTTAATGACACAAATGATACTAGCAAGGCCAATATCACAGCTAAGATTACTATCATAAAGGTTTCCGAAAGGAACTGCACTTTTAATTGTAGCTTATTGCCCCCCAATACTTTGCGTATGCCTATTTCTTTGGAACGATCTACTGTTTGTGCCGTTGATAGATTAATGAAATTGACGCATGCAATCAGTAAAATAAATCCGCCGACAATCCATAATACATTGATCATTTTAGGGCTGATGCTTTTGCCACTAAAATTTCCCGATTCGGTATCAAAGTGAATTTGGCCCAAAGATTGTAAAATATGCGTATCTTCATTATCTGTCACTTTATTTTGTGCTGAAAGTGCTTTAAGTTGATTATTTATGGAAGACACGGAAACAGTGTTTGGCAATAGCACGAAGCATCCGAAACTGCTATCAGTTCCATCCCAGTTATCTGAGTTTAAAAATTGTGAGGTGTAGCCTGTACCATAAGAAATGAGCAGCTTAATTTGAAGATCTGTGTTGCCGGGAATCTCCGCTAAGACTCCTGTAACTTTTAGGATTTCTTTGTTGTTCCATTTAATGGTGCCGCCCATGGCATCTTCCCAGCTGCCAAAATACTTCTCCGCTATTTCTTTGGATAGTACAACGGTATTTAGCTCTTTTAAAGTTGAAGGTGCACCCACAAGCCATTTAAAGTCAAAAATGTCGAATAAACTAGGTTCCGAAATAAAAACACCTTCTTTTTCCTTAAACTGTTTTGCTAGCTCTCCATTCTTGTTTAAAATAGCTATTTGAGTATTATTTTCAGCATAAATGGCAGCGACTTTTTCTATTTGAGGTATCGAGTTTTTAATCCCTTCTGGCAGAGCATAGGCCGAGGCCGAACTATAAAAAACTTCAGTGTTTGGATGATGATATTCAGTCAATACACGATAGATACGGTCTTTCTTATTGTGATGATCATCAAAACTTAATTCGAATTGAATCACAATAAATATGATTAAACAAACCGAAATACCTAAGGCCAACCCCCCAATATTGATAAGGGTATACCCTTTTCTTCTGACTAAATTTCTTATTGCCAATTTCAGATAGTTCCTAATCATATTTTCTCATTTTTAATTGTTCATTCTGACCGTAAACTTTTGACAGGGTTTACAATGGCCGCTTTTATACTTTGATAACTTACCGTAAGCACTGAAATGAGTATAGCCAAAAACGCAGCCAACACAAATACCCACCACGGAATAGTGATCCGATAAGAGAAATCTTCCAGCCATTTATTCATTATATACCACCCCAAGGGTAGTGAGATTATAATGGCGATACCCACCAGTTTTAAGAAGTCCAGCGTAAGCTTCATAGAAATCTGACTTACGCTGGCCCCTAACACCTTTCGGACTCCTATTTCTTTCACCCGTTTTTCGGCATTAAAGGCAGCTAATCCAAATAATCCCAGACAGGCGATAACTAAAGAAAGTATTGTAAAAATGATAAATATATTGCCCAATCGTTGCTCACTTTGATAGGTGTCATTAAAGGAGTCTTCCATGAAATAGTAATTAAAAGGCTCTCCGGGAACAATGGTATTCCAAATTTCTTCGATGCGCGAAATGGAATTTTCAAAATTTCCAGCCTCTAATTTTACAGCCATAGCATTAGCATTAGCGGACAAATGCATGCTTAAGGCATCGATTTCTTCTTTAAAAGAATCGAAATGAAAATCCTTAACCACCCCAATAATGGTATAATAATCCGGGCTTTCTGAATCAAAATCATCCGCATACTGGAGACCTAGTGCCTCTTTTGGAGTAGTCTTCATTAACTTTACCGCCGTCTCGTTAACAATTATTGCGGTGGAGTCACTACCAAAACTCCTATCAAAATCACGTCCGGCGATAAATTTGAAGTCCATGGTGGAAACGTAATCGTAATCAACGCCCCAGGTCTGCATGCTTACTGCATTTTCTTGACTTGTGAGACCTTCCTGAGGTCTAAATGTAGTGTCACTTCTATTGGATGGGGTTGGAAAAAAACTACTTAATGTAGCATTCTTAACAAATCCTAACTGCTTTACCTGCTCTTTAAAGGTAGTAACTTTACTGCCTGCGGTATAAACGTCCTTGATAATTAGTGTCTGGTCCTTTGAAAAGCCGAGATCCTTACCTTGGATATAGGTTAATTGTTGGTATACCACTAGGGTACTGACAATTAAAAATACTGAAATAGCAAACTGAAAAACTACAAGGGAATTTCTTATACTTCCTCCACCAGCACTACTGGGGCCACCTCCCTTTAAAACCTTGACCGGTTTAAAACGCGACATAAAAAATGCCGGGTAACTTCCGGAAAATAATCCCAGTAGCACTACCGAACAAAATAAAATTAACCAGAATAATGGGTTTAAAAAGGGAATAGAAATATCCTTTGCTGCCAAGGTATTAAAAAATGGCATCGCCAATGTTGCCATAAGAAGTGCAAGGGCTAAAGAGAGAAAGGATATAAGTCCCGATTCGACC
>JBGTEN010000263.1:0-8678 GCA_041747755.1 Arenibacter sp.
AAGGAAATATAAGTGCAAATTCTAATGGCATCTCTCTTATCCCCTCATTTTCACTTGGAAGACCCGCAGTGATATTCGAATTAGCTTTAGGCGGAGAGCGATTAAGTTTTGAGCCGGAAATGCGATTTGCTATGGATGGTAGGCCATGGTCTTTTATTTTTTGGTGGCGCTATAAAATTTACAAATCAGAAAAATTTAACCTTCATATTGGTGCACATCCCGCATTTATATTCAATACAAATTTTGCTTTCGATGAAATAGGAAAGGAAGTTGAAAGTACAGAAGTACGCCGCTTTTTTGCAGGAGAAATTGCTCCAAGTTATGCAGTCTCTAAAAATTTCAAAATTGGTGCCTATTACCTGCTTGGAACAAGATTGGATAAGGGATATGATGAGGTGAATCATTTTATTGCAATAAACACAAGCATTAATAATATTGCGCTTTCCGAAAAATTGTATCTGAATTTAAAACCTCAGGTGTTTTATTTAAAGCTCACCAATGATGTTGGGTATTATGCAAGTTCTTCTGCTCTTGTTGGGATAAAAAATTTCCCTTTGGGAGTAGGCGGATTAATAAACAGATCTATTAAAAAAGACATTCCTGGAGACGAATGGGTATGGAATGTAAATCTTGTGTATTCCTTTAATAAAGAGTTTACGAACCAATAGCGCTAACGGCGATCTAAATTTAATGTCGCTTTCCAAATTCATTACTTTTGGCACAAAATAGAAGTAGTAGTAGTTGATGGGCACACTAACATTAGTAATAAAAAACTGTTTTTTATCAAATTGTTTTTAGGACTTTAGCAGGAACTCCTCCAACAATGCAATTGTCCGGCACATCCTTATTAACAACAGCACCCGCAGCAACAATTGAGTTTTCACCAATAGTAACACCGGGCAATATTGTTGCTCCGGCACCAATCCAGGCATTACGTTTTATAAGAATTGATTTTAAATCCAGATGTTTTCGCAGGGAAGGATCCACCGGATGATTTTCTGTAATCAAATTTACTTTAGGACCTATCTGAACATCGTCTTCAATAGTTATGCCGCCCATATCCAAAAATGTGCAGGCATGATTTATAAAAATATTTTTACCAAGTTTTATGTGCTTCCCGAAGTTGGTATAAAAGGGTATAAATACAGTAGTGCTTTTATCGATTGGACTTCCAATAATTTCACCTAAACGCTCTCGCATCATATTGATGTCTGAAGAAACATTAAGTGCGGGTGAAAGTTTTTGTGTTTGTAAAACAACCTTCCAAGCTTTCCGCATTACAGGATCATCTTTCCTTATTATTCCTCCTGCAAGCATTTTTTTAAAGATATCCATTGTCCAAATATTCCTGTAATTAAATTATCCAACTGAGAAACTCTGTTAAGATACCCCCAACTTTTTGTTTAAATGGCTTCAAAAAAAACCTAATATATCTAAAATTTCGTATGAATGGTATTTGGTTTGGAAATTCCGAAAAGCTACAAAAGCCTCTGTAGGGTTTTTTGAGCAGGCTTTCAGGAGGACTATATAACCGTTAAACTTTGTCGGTACTATAAATTGGCTGAACGTTTAGCGTGTAGATTTACTATAGCAAACCACGATAAATGAACTAAAGCGAGTTTTCTTGCCAGTTATAGTGAATTACTCTCTAAAAAAAGTCTTATAAGTTTCCAGAATTAATTCCCCTCCCAAATCATTTTGATGCCAAACATCATTTATTCGGGAATACCACCCTCTCATTAATGAATATCGAAAATCTCCAGGAGCGAGTCCATCCTCTTCATCAAAAACCCCATTCTGGTCCACGTAGT
This sequence comes from Arenibacter sp., assembly GCA_041747755.1. Classification (GTDB taxonomy): domain Bacteria; phylum Bacteroidota; class Bacteroidia; order Flavobacteriales; family Flavobacteriaceae; genus Aurantibrevibacter. The sequence goes on from JBGTEN010000263.1 coordinate 1,812, forward strand.
GATACCGCGAATCTTGACCTGTATTAAGAGAAGGGGTATAACAATCAAGAACTTGTAAAGGGCCAACACCTAATCGTAACCATTTCTCATCTAGAGCAATTGAATCTATGGCTCTTACATATTCAGAAAATGAACGATGAGTACCATCATTGGTTCCTGTATTAGGAGCATTCATACCTGTATCATATTCTGACCACTTCCAGCCTTTTCCAGTGGTGAAAGGAACATTATCTTCTTTAACTAAAATTGGTAGAATACCCTCGTTTAATAAGTCTGTAATTATTTTTTCAGTATTTGATTTGAATTCTTCCCAACTTATTCCTCCTTTTACAGGTGAAACTGAGACAATATCCTTTAATCTATCGTTAACTTGAAGCTGAACAAATACAATATCTGGTTTAGGTAATTTAGCAGCCAATTTTTGAACTGTTCCAAATTCTAAATGATTGCGGGTTGTCCAACCCGATCCAGAATAATTGTAAATTATAGACGTACTGTTTTTAGATTTTAGCCATCGCTGCAGTTCCTGCGCCCAACCGTGAACTTCGGGGTTATCCTGCCCAACTTGCGTAAGTAATCCATTTTTATCAAGATTTTCTCCACCGGGTACTAATAATTCCCATCCCGTTTGTCTAAAACCACAGCTTTTTGAATTTCCAATTATTCCCAAAACAATTTTATCTTGATTTTTATATGCAGCAGAAAAATCCTTAAGCATTACAGGATTGCCTATTACCTTAATAATGTATTCTTGAACTGAACTATCTTTAGCCTTAATCTTATATCTAACAGGTCTAATAAAATCATGATCTGCTCCAAGTTCCGGCTCTATACTTACACCTTTATAATTTACCTGGGGGAATAAGGCAGTAACATCTGTGCCAAATGGAACATTAACAATAATTGATTTAATAGAATCGTTAAATTTAGTAGTTGCATGATAATTTTTAAAGCTGAAACTTACTATTCTCTTTGCCGTATCTAAAGGCTGGTTGTTAGAAAACTGACTGTAGCAAATAGTACTGCATATAAACAAGACAATCAATTGTATTCTATAAGACATAAACTAAAAGTATAAATGCATTTTATTAATACGATTTATTAAAAATTAAAAGACACAATTAATTGCTAATTCAAAGAACGATAAATATTTTTATACTAATGCTGGCCCAATGAAGTTATTTCCAAGATACAGTTTCTGCCTTAGTGAAAGATACCAAAAATTCTAAAACTTGTTTTTAGAAAAAAGCTTTCATAAGTTCAGTCTTACAAATCATTTTAAATAGTTACTAAAATTTTTAGGCCTCCCAATCTCGTGGGGTGAATTAAGCTTAATTGCATATTTCTGGCTATCAAAACAACAGCCATAGATTTGTTTCTTATCTAAATTTTCTATTTTTAATGGTTTGGAGGTAATCCTTGAAACAAATTTAAAAAATATTTAAACCAAAAAAATGAAACTGTTCCCTACCATTCTTTTTGCCCTTCTCTCCTTTTCTCTAAATGCCCAAACCAAATCAATAAAAACGGCTCCTCCCCTATCTGAGACCTCACCTGCTAGCCAGGGAATGTCAGGTGAACGCCTTGATAGAATTGATGCAATGCTACAAAAAGCAGTCGCAGACCAAGACGTTCCGGGTATTGTCGCACTTATCGCAAGAAATGGGAAAATTGTATTTCATAAGGCGTACGGAATGGCGGACAACCAATCCAACCGAGCCCTTAAGAAGGATGATATCTTTAGAATTGCTTCCCAAACGAAAGCCATAACTTCTACCGCTGTGATGCTATTATGGGAGGAAGGAAAATTTAGATTAGATGATCCCATTTCAAAGTATCTTCCTGATTTTAAAGAAGCGCGCATTTTAAAAAATTTTAATGACAAAGATTCTTCTTACACTAGCGTTCCTGCCCAAAATCAAATCACCATCCGCCACCTGTTAACACACACATCAGGGATTGGTTATGGAGTTATAGACGGAGATGCTAGGTTTAAAAAATTATACGCTAAGGCAGGAGTAACCGACTTGTTTACTACGGAAAACATCAGCATTGAGGAAAGTGTAAAGAAATTAGCGCAACTTCCTTTACATCACAATCCGGGAGAGAAGTACGCGTACAGTGAAGGACTGGACGTGTTGGGATATTTTCTTGAAGTGGTTTCCGGGATGCCTTTTGATCAATTTCTGCGGACACGTATTTTTGGCCCTCTGGGAATGAATGATACTTGGTTCTATTTACCGAAGGAAAAACACAGTCGATTAGTTAGTGTGCAGCAAAAGACAAACGGGAAATGGACTAAATATCCCGTTACCTTTTATGATACAGATTATCCCATTAAAGGGGCTCAACGCTTTTTCTCCGGCGGTGCAGGGCTCTCCAGCACCGTGACGGATTATGCTACTTTTTTGCAAATGTATTTAAACAAAGGTGAGTTGAATGGCGTTCGTTTATTAAGTAGAACCACAGTAGAGAGTATTATGGCTAACCAAATAGGCGATATCTGGGGAGACGGGACAAAACATTACGGATTAGCTTTTGGGGTTTTAAACGAAAAAGGACAGCGCAATGGAGGACAAGGCAGCAAGGGTGCTTTTGATTGGGGGGGTTATTTTAATACCCAATATTTTGCGGATCCTGAAGAACAAATTATAGGGTTAATTTATAAACAAACGCAGGGCGATGTTTATGAAAATACAAGCTGGCAATTTCGACAAATGGTATTCGCTGCTGTAGATAATTAACCATCTAGAGTTTTCAATCCAAAAAGTCCTTTTAAAGTTAGCTCATTTTGTAAATTAAGGCTGAACTTAAGTATGGAGGATAATTTGTACATTGTATCATAAAACTGAATTTTATGAAGTATTTGCTATCCTTAATTTTAATTGCCTCTTTAAGCACGCAGGCACAAAACACAGTTTCCTTTACCGAAGGAAGCACTTCGCCAAAAGCCACATTAGCAGAAGTTTCATGGATTTCGGGACACTGGAAAGGTGAGGCTTTTGGAGGTATTACAGAGGAAATATGGAGTCCCCCCTTGGGAGATTCTATGATGTTTACCTTTCGGTTACTTGTAGAAGATAAAGTTCAATTTTATGAAATTGGCCACATTCAACAGATAGGAGAAACCCTACTTTTACAGCTGAAGCATTTTAATAGTAATCTGGAAGGCTGGGAAGAGAAGGAAGAAACTGTTGATTTTCAATTAGTACAAGTAGAAAAAACCCGCGTTCTTTTTGATGATTTTACTTTTGAAAAAATCAATGATAATGAAATAAACCTTTACGTAGTGATTGACAACGAGGATGGCAGCAAGGAAGAGGTGAAATTTCATTACAAAAAAGTCCGTTGAGATGGAAAAAAAATGTTTGGAATGTGGGGAGAAAATAATTGGAAGAACGGATAAGAAATTCTGCTCAGATTATTGTCGTAATGCCTATAACAATAATGTAAATAAGGACAGCAAAAACCTAATTCGGAACATTAATAACCGATTGCGGAAGAATTATAGGGTTTTAGATAGTTTCCCCCTTACCGAGGGAAAAACAAAGACCACAAGAACCCGTTTAATGGATAAAGGATTCGACTTTGACTATTTTACCAATCTGTACACTACACAAAAAGGAACCGTTTATTACTTTGTTTACGATTTAGGTTATCTCCCTTTGGAGAATGAGTTTTATATGATTGTAAAAAGAGAGTAGCTCCAAATCTTGGAACACCATATAAGAAATACTTCGTGTAGCCTATTTCCAGTTTTGACCACTTAGCTTTAATGCAGCAATAACGATATCCTTTCTGCTTATCTGACCAACTAAAATACCATCTTTCATAACCGGTAATCTGCGTCTATTATCCTTTTCAAAAATAGCTGCCGCATCAAAAATACTGATATCATGAGGAATGGTTTGAACATTTTTCGTCATATACGTATCAACGCGCTTATCTAGTATGGGCATATTAAAATAGCGACTCTCAGAAATTTGCTTCATGCAGTCTGCCTCCGAAATAATTCCGACTAAAAACCCATTATCATCCAATACAGGAGCCCCAGAAATATGATTTTTTGCAAAGGATTCCATTACCTGCAGAATGGATTGGTCCGGTCTGAAGGTTAATAACTTCTTGGTCATATAATCCGCCACAAGGATAGGGGCGGTATATTCTTTTTTGGTAACCTCCTTGGCCCGGACACCTTGAAAACTCTTAATTCCCATGTCATTTCGTTTTAGATTAATCTGAAATATAGTAATTTTTCTTATAAAAGTTAAATTTTTTAACGCTTTATATTCTTAATTCATAAGATTTTGTGCATATAATTTAATAAAACATATTTGTTTTATGATTTCCATAGCTACATTAACATCTTGTTCCATTACTTTTAGACCAAAAGAATTTACAAATAGTAAAATTAGTTGGCGCAACCAATTTTATTGGTTGCATCAAATAGGATCAACAATATATGGGTATGGCTAATGTATTTTTGCTTAACTTTCTCAGGTAAATGCACCAAGAATACAACCGAATTACTTAAGCCCAATGACAATGAAGCCAATTTCAACCACTATCACACTCTTACTCATTCTTTTAGCCATTTATATAAGTTTCACCCTTTCTATGCCTTCCTATAGAAGCGATCTTGCCAGTGATGAAAGCAACTTTTCTACAGATAGAGCCTTAAAACACATAGAGCATATTTCCAAGCAACCACATGCAGTAGGTTTCCCGGCACATGTAGAAGTAAGGGAATATATTGTTACGGAACTGGAAAAAATGGGATTACAGACATCGTTTCAAGAAGGGTATACCGCCGGGGATTGGGGCAACCTAAGCAAAGCCATAAACATATTGGCCAGAATAAAAGGTTCTAGTAAAGGAAAAGCTTTGGTTTTACTTTCTCACTACGATAGTAGCCCGCATTCTTCTTTAGGCGCCAGTGATGCGGGAAGTGGTGTTGCAACAATACTTGAAGGAATACGCGCTTTTTTATCTGAAAATAAAACTCCTAAAAATGATATTATCATTCTTTTTACCGATGCTGAGGAATTAGGTCTAAACGGGGCAGACCTTTTTGTAAACAACCATCCATGGGCAAAAGAGGTAGGTCTGGTGCTCAATTTCGAGGCTAGGGGTAGTGGTGGCCCAAGTTATATGCTTCTGGAAACGAATAGGGGAAACAGTAAACTTATAAAGGAATTTGTAACCGCAGAGCCTCAATTCCCTGTAACCAATTCTCTTGCCTACAGCGTGTACAAAATGCTCCCCAACGACACCGATCTTACCGTTTTTAGAAAAGACAGGGATATAGATGGTTTTAATTTTGCATTTATAGACGACCATTTTGACTACCATACGGTACGGGATAATTATGCCCGATTGGACCGAAATACGCTCGCACATCAGGGTAGTTACCTTATGCCGTTGCTAAAACATTTTAGTAATTCGGATTTAACAGATTTGAAAAACCCTAATGATTATGTCTACTTTAGTGTCCCTTTTTTTAAGCTTGTCTCCTACCCTTTTGATTGGATTTATCCCATGCTTATTCTGGCACTACTTTTCTTTATTGCATTATTAGTTTATGGTCTTCGAAAAAAAATATTAAACACGAAAAACATTGCGAAAGGCTTTGTGCCATTACTTCTGGCTTTGATTATAAATGGTGTTGTAGGGTTTTACGGCTGGCCTGTTCTAAAATGGATGTATCCCCAATACAATGATATGTTGCATGGTTTTACCTACAACGGATATACCTACATTTTGGCTTTTGTTCTTTTTTCTACCAGTATTTGTTTTTGGGCATACCATAGATTCCGAAAAATAGAAACGGCAAATCTTTTAGTTGCGCCGCTATTCCTATGGCTGTTAATTTGTGGACTCGTAGCCCACTTTTTACCGGGAGCCAGTTTTTTTGTTTTTCCGGTATTTGCTTTATTGGCGTCCTTTTTAATTGTTATGAATCTAAAGGTAATAAAACCTTACCTGCTGTTTTTCCTGACCATCCCTGCGCTATTTATATACGCCCCGCTTATAAAGATGTTTCCTGTGGGACTGGGATTAAAAATGATAGCTGCCACAACCCTCCTAACAACATTAACATTTGTTTTGTTGCTACCGGTTTTTGGATTTTATACCAAAAAAAAGGTGTTGGCTTTTTTGAGTTTTGTTCTTTTTGTTGGTTTTATGGTTTCAGCTCATTTCAGTTCCGGATTTACAGAAGATAATGCGAAACCCAGTAGCCTCTTGTATGTGCTAAATGCAGATACCAATACAGCCCAATGGGCAACCTATGATTATACTCTTATCGACTGGAACAAAAACTATTTTGGGACTAACAAAAAGAACTATGAAAAAAACGGTGCTGCAATACTCAGCAGTAAATACAGTACAGGCTTTTCCTATATTGCAGAGGCTCCATTAAAAACTATACCACCCCCAATTATTGAAAAAATAAGGGATACTGTAATAGGTGATGAACGGCGCTTGGAAATCTGTATTCTACCTCAACGAAATGTGAACCGCCTTGAAATTTTCACCAATGACGTTACAATAAAAAAGGGAAGTGTAAATGGGATTCCACTTTCCTCTTTCTATTTGGAAAATCGAAAATCGAAAAAGCTTATAACACACTATATTAGCCAAAATGATTTTACAGAGATGGAGGTTACCATTCCTATGGATGCTATTCTGGAACTCACTTTGTTTGAGGCATCTAATGACCTTTTGGAAAATCCGCTATTTAGCATTCCCTCAAGACCAGAGAATAGCATTCCAATGCCTTTTGTACTCAATGATGCCATTCTTTTAACTAAAACAGTACGGTTTGACTAATACTATCGGAATTATGGGTTGTGGTTGGTTAGGGCT
>JBGTEN010000264.1:0-25110 GCA_041747755.1 Arenibacter sp.
TACAACTATAAAACCAACGAAAAGATTATTAACAATGCCCATTTAGAAAGTTTTGGAGGTAATGAGTTTTCCATTTTAAGAATCCATGATGCAATTCGGAATTTCAATATTCCAACCTATGATTTTGTAGGAACGATGAAAACGAATTTTGTTGAAAACCACGTGTTGAGGCTATTAAAGGACACCTATACGGACGAGGAGCAGTTATACACTATTGCATTTAGAAACCAACCGCCCGGGTATTTGGCAGAAGGAATAGTATATATTTCGAAGACAAATTTTGCAATTCATAAAATGCTATATAATCTCTATGAAACTTCTTCAAAAGAGAGAATAGAATTTGGGAACACAAAAGCAACTAAAAGAAAACCCGTATTTTCTGTAGAAGTTGAATATAAACAGATTGAGGATAAAATGTTCTTAAACTATATTTCATTTAATAATGAATTTCAGTTGCAGCTAGAACCCAAATTACTTATTTCAGATATTTTAGTAAATGCACCTAAGGGCTTCTTTTCAATCAGTTTTAATAGGCCTATTGCTATAAATTCTGCCAAAGATCTATCTAATTATAATATAAGATTTAAGGGAGAATCTGTAGATGTGGATAAGGTTCAGGTTTTTCAAGATTCAGTATGGGTTTTTCCGAAATTAAAGAAAGGGACTCTAAATATGATGCGAGAATTGGACGCAGCTAATAAGAGAGGAAAATTTTCGGAGGAATTGTTAAAAATTGAGGCAAAGAATATTCAAGATATGGAAGGCAATGTTTTAAATGAAGATGATGTAAGGCGTTACAGCCAATTTCGAGAATATTTTGTACAGCGGGTAAAACCTAACTCCCGTGCACCTTTTGATGAAATTTATATGGATAAGCGTAAACCTATAAACCAGAGTACACCCAAATCCGGAACTAAGATTTCAAATGAATTCTGGAACAATACACCGATGCAAATTGAAATTAACTAAAAAGTGATTTTATGATAACCTTAAAGTTTAAAATAAGGGGTTGTTTTATAGTCTTTTTGGTACTGGCTCATTCTGCTATTGCCCAAAACGGTGATTTTTTCATAGGTGTAGTCAAAGATTCCACGTCAAATGAAGCCATTCCCTTTGCCACACTCCTTGTCAAAGGTCAAAGATTGGGTGTAATAACCAATGCAGATGGTACTTTCAAGATTCCCACTTTCTTTAAAAGCATGGGAGACACCTTATTAGTATCCTCCATGGGATATACATCCAAAGAGGTTAAAATAAGTATGTTGAATAAAAGCACAACAAATAATATTCTATTGAAAGACGGTTATGTGGAATTGCCAGAGGCAGTTGTCTTTGCAAACATTAAAAAATTAAGTGCACAACAAATCGTAAAAATAGCTGTAAACAGCATTCCCCAAAACCATTCTCTGGAGCCATTTGGCCTCGTTGGCTATTACAGGGATTATCAAATTAAGAATCGGGAATATACCAATCTAAACGAAGCAATAATTAAAGTGTATGATGACGGGTTTGTTAAGAAGGACAATTTCGACGCTAAATACAAGTTGCTCTCCTACAGTCAAAATAAAGCATTTAAAATTGACTCTTTTGCAAAGCAACCCTATGATTATACCGGATTCAATAAAATAATTCCGGGTGCTACCATGCATAGTGGAGGAGGGAATGAGTTTGTTCTACTCAGTATACACGATGCTATTAGAAATTATGGAAAAGAATCTTTTTCTTTCATAGACAACCTAGCATCAGACTTTATCAATACGCATTCTTTCAAACTAAAAAAAACTACCGTATATAATAAACAGGCAGTTTATGAAATTGATTTGGTTTACAGGGATGACACCTATTTAGCTACGGGTAGTATTTTCATAAACAAAGAAGATTTTTCTATTCATAAACTGGATTATTCAGTTTCTAAACGAAAAGAACCCGGGACAAAAAGCATCGCTGTTAATGAGGCAGAGCGGTATTCCGATGGGTTTAAAAGAACCAGCCATGAATTGGTTTATCATATCGTTACAGAATACATTAAGGGATATGATAAAAAGATGTACTTAAATTATATTTCGTTTTACAACAAAATGCTAGTGAAAAGACCGCCAGCTTTTAAATCCCGATTTAGTATAGATTTTAACGATTTTACCTTTAAGATAAGGGTAAATAATATCCCTGCGAGGTTGTACCATATCAAGAACAAAGATTTTATAATAACTTATAAAGATCAACAAATCCCGATAGAGGAATTTTATTTTTCGGACGAACAAAGAACTTTTGTGGTTTGTCCTCATATACGATATAAACCGTTAGCCCATGTTTTTAAGGAAGTATTCACAGCAACGGAAACTTTAGGCACACCTCATTTAACGTATGGGTTTAGAAATATAAAGGATGTCGCAGGGAATAACTTAGACGAACAAAAATTGGAGTTCATGCATCAGTATCGCGAATTTTTTACGCAGCAAGTAGTGCCTGATAAAGAGTTATTTGCAGAAGATGCTTCTTCTTTTATGATTAAGACCGCACCATTGGACAATCCTTCTCAACCTATTGTTGAAGGCGAAATGAAAAATGAATTCTGGATGAATACGCCATTGCCCGGACTAAAACCGTGAAAATGGTAAAAGGATTTATGACCAACCTTATGGACTCCGGATTACGCTGCTTTAGAAATAAATTTTGTTAGTTTAAACCAGTAAAAAACAATGAAGAAGTACAAATTATACCTGTTTATAGTACTAATTTCTTTAGTCACCTTTGGTTACGCCCAACAAGGGAATTATATTTCCGGAAAAGTGGTAGATGCTGAACAAAAGGAACCTGTTCCCTTTGCCTCCATCCGAATAAAAGATAGAGCCTTGGGTGTAATATCCAATATTGACGGAACCTTTAAAATACCCTTACAGTACAAGACCATGGGTGAGATTCTTGAAATTTCATGTTTAGGTTTTGAGACTAGAGAACTACAGATCAGTAATCTTAAAGAAGAACAAGTAAACACAATCTTCTTAAAGGCTAGTGCTTTTGAACTCACAGAGGCCGTCGTATCAGCTAAAATCAAAAGGTTTACTCCTAAAGAAATAGTAAGAATAGCTATTAATAGTATTCTCCAAAACTATCCACTTCAGCCATTTGGCCTTGTTGGCTATTACAGGGATTATCAAGTTAAAAACCGGGAATATACGAATCTCAATGAAGCCATGATAAAGGTATTTGATGATGGATTTAGAAAGAAAGACAATTTCGATTCCAAATACAAGTTGCTTTCCTACAGTCAGAACAAAACGTTTAAAATTGACTCTTTTGCCATGCAACCCTATGATTATACCGGTTTCAATAAAATAATTCCCGGTGCCACTATGCAAAACGAGGGGGGTAACGAGTTTATAACCCTTAATATCCATGATGCCATAAGAAACTATGGTAAAGAATCTTTTTCATTTATAGATGATCTGGCAAAGGATTTTATTGAGAAGCATATCTTTAGATTAAAGGGAACTATAGTATATAATAAGCAGGAAGTGTATGAAATTGATATAGTTTACAGAAATGACACTTATTTAGCCACTGGTAGTATTTTTATAAATAAAGCAGATTTTGCCATTCATAAATTAGATTATTCCGTCGCTAAGCGGAGAAAACCCGGGACACAAACCACCGTTGTAAATGAGGCCGAGCGGTTTTCTGATGGTTTTAAAAAAACGAACAATGAATTGGTTTATCATATTGTAACGGAATATACCAGAGGAAAGGATAAGAAGATGTACTTAAATTATATTTCCTTTTACAACAAAATGCTAATTAAAAGACCGGCAACCTTTAAATCTAAATTTATAATTGATTTAAACAACAATACCTTTAAGATAAGTGTAAATAATATGCCGGTAGAGGTTGATCAAATTAAGAACAGAGACTTTAAAGTTTCGTACAAGAATCAACCAATACCTATAAAAACGTTTTCTTTTTTGGAAGAGCTACGGACTTTTGTAGTGTCCCCTGATTTAAACCATAAACCATCAAAGGATGCCTACAAAGAAATATTCATGCCAACGAAAACTTTAAGCATAAGCATTTCCGACCTACAATATGCCTATGGTAATATCAAAGATTCCTTGGGTAATAAATTAGACGAACAAAAATTAGAGTTCATGCATCAGTATCGTGAATTTTTTACACAGCAAGTAATACCCGAAACGGAACTTCTTATGGAAGATAGCAGTTCTTTTATGATTAAGACCGAGCCATTGGACAGCTTCTTGCAACCTATTTATATGGGAGATATGAAAAATGACTATTGGATGAATACGCCATTGCCCGGTTTAGAACCATAAAAAATGGTAATTGGATTGGTAATCCAACCTTATTGACTTACACTGTTTTTATTTAAATTTCTTAGTATCAAACTAAAATAAAACAATGAAAAAGTGCAAATTATACTTAACTGCTGTACTATTATTCTTAACAACTGTTTGTTACCCTCAAAATGGGGAATATATATCCGGAAAAGTGGTAGATGCTGAGCAAAAGGAACCTGTTCCCTTTGCCACCGTCCGAATAAAGGATAGAGCCTTAGGTGTAATATCCAATATTGACGGAACCTTTAAAATACCCTTACGGTTTAAGACCGAGGGCCAGATTCTTGAAATTTCATGTTTAGGTTTTGAGACCCAAGAACTTAGGATTGCAATTTTAAGGAAGTAGAAGGAAACATAATCCATCTAAAACCCAGTGCTTTTGAACTCTCAGAGGCCGTTGTTTCTGCAAATATAAAAAGGTTGAGTGCGCAACAAATTGTAAAAATAGCGGTTAACAGCATTCCTCAAAATTATCCTATTCAACATTTTGGTCTTGTGGGGTATTACAGGGATTATCAAGTTAAAAATAGCAAATACACCAATTTAAATGAAGCCATTATAAAAGTTAAAGATGGTGGGTTTCTCCAAAAAAATAATTATGACAATGACTATCAGCTCGTCTATTACAATCGCAATAAGGATTTTGAAATTGATTTTTTGGCCAAACAACCTTATGATTACAAAAAAATGAATAAAATAGTGCCTAATGCCAGAATGGAGAATGAAGGGGGCAATGAGTTCATGACATTAATTATCCATGATGCAATTCGAAATTATGAGAGGGAGTCTTTTTCATTTATAGATAATATGGCTTCGGATTTCGTTGAAACACATAGGTTTCAGCTTCGGGGTACTACAAATTTTAAAAAGGAAAAGGTATATGAGATATATTTTAATTATAAAAACGCAGATTATGCCGCGGACGGAACCATTTATATTAATGTAGATGACTTTGCTATTTTGAAGTTAGACTATTTTGTTTACAGAAGTAGTGGTAAACCAAGAGAATTTAATGCAATAAACGGATTTGAACGTTTCTCTGATGGATTTAAAAAAATGGATAGAGAGTTGCTATATCATATTCAAACGGAATACATGAGAGGCTTTGAAAATAAACTGTTCTTGAATTATATCTCGTTTTACAATAAGATACTTATTAGGAGACCGGTAGATTTCACCTCTAAATTTGTAATCGACTTAAAAGATAGCATCTTTAAAATTCAAGTCAATAAAATTCCAAATGGCTTAGAAAAAATTAAGCAGGGGGATTTTAAGATACGTTATAAGAATAAATTACTCCCCATAAAGGATTTTTATTTTTTAGAAAACCAACGAGCTTTTGTAATTAACCCGGATTTGCAAGATACCAAGGCAAGGAAATTGTTGGCTGAACTATTCGAGGAAAAAGAAAATCTACAGGTTTCCGAGGTAGAATATACTTATGGTAATATACGAGACAGTTTGGGAAACAAACTAGATGAACGAAAATGGCAATATATACACCAATATCGGGAATTTTTCACCCAAGAAATAACACAAGTTGGGGACTTGATGGTAGAGAAAGACCTAATGATCAAAACTCTTCCCTTAGACAGTCCCTCTCAACTTATCTCCAAGGGAGATATGAAAAATGACTATTGGATGAATACGCCACTACCCGGATTAGAACCATAAGAAAATGGGAATGGAGTAGCGATTAACTTAGCTTAATGACTATAGATTAAGCTGCTTCTATAATCCCATTTCTAGACCTTTGTCTTATCCATCTCCATAATCAAATTGGCAATAAGGGCGGTCCATCCTGTCTGGTGTGATGCTCCCAAACCTCTTCCCGAATCACCGTCAAAAAATTCATAAAAAAGATGAAGGTCTTTAAAATGCTCGTCTTTTGTAAAAAGTTTATCGGCATCATCTGTATGATACTGAAACTTGCCAGATTTATTGCGTTCAAAAAGTTTGATGAGTCTTTTAGACAATTCATCTGCAATTTCATTTAAATTTAGTTTGTTTCCAGATCCTGTAGGAAACTCATAAAGATATTTTTCTCCATAGAAGGTGTAATACTTTCGTAAGGATTGAATGATCATATAGTTTAATGGAATCCAAATGGGTCCCCTCCAGTTAGAGTTGCCACCAAACATATTAGAGCGACTCTCTCCGGGTTCGTATTGAATCTGATGTCTCCCATTGTGTTCAAACACAAACGGGTGCTTTTCATGGTACTTGGAAAGGGACCGAATGCCATAATCCGACAAGAACTCATTTTCATCTAACATGTATTTAAGAAGATGCTCCAGCCTAAAGGCACGCATAATGGAAAAAAGATAGTTTCCGTCAGCATTGGTCTCCTCTATACGGGATATAAGAGAGGCCAAATCTGGTCGCGTACGGACTATTTCAGCCGCTCTTACTTTAAAATCTTTTAAGTCTTCAAACAAATCTTTATGAATAATTTCTACTGCAAATAAGGGAATAATACCCACTAAAGAGCGTACTCTTAAGCGGTCTGTATTGCCGTTAGCCAGTTCAACTACATCGTAGTAAAAATTATCAGTATCATCCCAAAGAGAAATATTCTTTGTTCCAATGTGGTGCATAGCCCAGGCAATATTTAAAAAATGCCTAAAGAACTTGGCAGCAGATTCCTCATATACCTTATTAGTTTTAGACAATTCTATGGACATGCGGAGCATATTTAAGGTAAACATAGCCATCCAGCTGGTGGCATCGGCCTGCTGCATTTTTTTAATGCCGAGGGGCATATGATTTCTGTCAAAAACACCAATATTATCCAAGCCCAAGAATCCGCCCTCAAATAGATCTGTTCCGTTTTTATCTTTTTGGTTTACCCACCAAGTAAAATTGATAACAAGTTTTTGGAAAGCCTTTTCCAGAAACGCAACATCTCCTTTGCCTGTTCGCAGTTTGTCTTTTTCGTAAACGCTCCATACCGCCCATGAATGCACCGGTGGATTCACATCGCTAAAATTCCACTCATAAGCCGGAATTTGCCCGTTGGGATGCATATAACTTTCTTTCAATATTAGAAGCAGTTGCTCTTTGGCGAAGTACGGGTCTATCGCTACAAACGAGACCATGTGAAATGCCAAATCCCATGCCGCATACCACGGATATTCCCATTTATCAGGCATTGAAATGACATGACGGTTAGTGAGATGTTGCCAACTATAATTTCGGGGATCCGAACGATAGGGTGATGCTTCACTGGGTTCGCCAAATAGCCATTTAAAAACATCGTAATAGTAAAATTGTTTCGTCCATAACAGCCCGGAAAATGCGCCTTTTGCAATAGAAAATTGTTCTTTTGGTAATCTGTTTTGTAAAACTGTGTTATAAAATGCTTCACACTCATCAATGCGCTGGTCAAATACGGCGTCATAATTTGACCAAGGATTATCCAGTTTATTTTTGCTTAAACGCACTTTGATGCTTTTTTCCTGACCAGCTTTTAACTTCAAGGTATGCCAAACCGCCATTTTTGATCCTGTTTTTTCAGGGTTTACCGTAGGCTTACCCTGAACCACATAATCATTGATCCCGTCTTTTACATATTTTACATCGTTGGGCACACCATAAATAAGTTGGTTATTGGTTTCATTTTCGCAAAATAGTTGTTTTCCATCGTTTTCATGATAAAAAAAATACCTACCGTTTCGAGTGCTTCTGGATTGTGCAGAAGTATTTGAATCCGACTTGATACTGGGACGGTTAAACCGTTTATTATGTTTCCAAAAGTTGCGAAACCAAAGATGAGGAAGTACGTGAATCGTTGCAGCCTTCTTTCCTCTGTTGATTACAGTAATTTTCATTAGTATATCACCCACATTTGCTTTGGCATATTCAATGTAACAATCAAAATAAGTGCTGTTTTTAAAGCAGTCCGTGTCTAATAGTTCATATTCAGTTTCTTCCCGACTGCGGATATTATTCTTAATGAGCTCTTCGTAAGGAAATTTAGTTTGTGGGTACTTGTACAAATATTTACAATAGGAATGGGTAGGGGTAGAAACCTGATGAAAATAAAGCTCTTTTACATCTTCTCCATGGTTTCCCTGATTGTTGGTGAGGCCAAACAAACGTTCCTTTAAAATAGTGTCCTTTCCATTCCAAAAGGCCGGGGCAAGGCATAAGATTTCCCGGGAATCGCAAAATCCACCTATACCTTCTTCTCCCCATCGGTACGCATTACTGCGAGCCTTTTCATGATCTACAAACTCCCATGCTTGTCCGTGCACGCTGTAATCTTCTCTTACAGTACCCCATTGTCTTTCTGCTAAATAAGGCCCCCATCTTTTCCAATGTTTGTAGTTGTCCGGTATGGCTAGTCTTTGTTCTTCAGTAAGTTTATTGCTCATACGTATGCGTTGGTCTTGTCAAAAAAAATAACCCAATAAGTAAAGCCGCCTTGCCAATATAGCTTGTTCTGTTTACGGAACTGAGGTTTTACCTAAAATGAGTTTAATGTAAAAATAAAACTTATTTAGTCAATTAAAAGACCATTCATGAAGTATTGCTTTTTTGAAGTTATTTGGTTGATTCTTTTGAAAATTCTTAAAAAACAGGAAGATTTATTTGTAAAGTTGCATTGTAGTACGGGATTATTTCCATTCAGGGTATCAAAATGGGAGCTAGATAAGGACCTGTATCCTATTTCCTTTGATTTAGTCAAAAAAGTTAAGCGATATCGACTTAGCGTTATGCAAAAAAACTATTTTATGATTAATATGAAATCATAGGATAGTTTATAATAGGCTGCGATTTGACGAGAAGTAGTACAAGAATACCAGATGAATACCCCTTGTAAAGTTTATAGCCATAAAAAAAGGTCCTTGATGATTCAAGAACCTTTTGTAAGAATAACAACAATTAAACTATTTCAACTTATATTTTAGCGGACTTTACAGTTTTAATGATACGCCCGGCTATTTTGTACGGATCTCCGTTAGAAGCTGGTCTTCTGTCTTCCAACCATCCTTTCCAGCCACTTTCTACTGTAGCGATAGGAATACGTATAGAAGCACCTCTATCAGAAACTCCATATTTAAAATCGTGAATAGAAGCGGTTTCATGTAAACCGGTTAAGCGTTGATCATTAAACTCACCATAAACTGCAATATGTTCTTTTACAACCGGACGGAAAGCTTCACATATTTTCTCATAAACCTCCTTGGATCCTGCGGTACGCAAAATACTGTTAGAGAAATTGGCGTGCATCCCTGAACCATTCCAGTCCATATCTTTTCCTAATGGTTTAGGATGGTATTCAATGTAGTAGCCATATTGTTCGGTTAATCTATCTAACAAGTATCTTGCAACCCATAATTCATCCCCGGCTAGTTTAGCTCCTTTGGCGAACAGTTGAAATTCCCACTGTCCACATGCTACTTCCTGATTTATTCCTTCAAAATTAATACCAGCTGCGATACATAAATCCGCATGCTCTTCTACCAATTCTCTACCGTGAGTGTTTTTTCCACCAACAGAGCAGTAGTACATACCTTGAGGAGCGGGATAACCACCGACAGGGAAGCCCAAAGGCAATTGGGTTGCAGTATCCATTATAAAATATTCTTGCTCAAAACCAAACCAGAAGTCATTATCATCATCATCTATTGTTGCTCTTCCGTTGGATACATGAGGTGTTCCATCTGCATTTAAAACTTCAGTCATAACTAAGTAACCATCCTTTCTTGCAGGATCGGGAAAAATAGCCACGGGCTTTAATAAACAATCCGATGAACCACCTTCTGCCTGTCTGGTAGAACTGCCATCAAATGACCATATAGGGCAATCTTCCAATTTACCACTGAATTTGTTTACCACTTTGGTCTTGCTTCTCATGTTTTGGGTGGGGAAGTAACCGTCCAACCAAATGTATTCTAATTTAATTTTACTCATAATATGGGTTGTTAATTTTTTCGGTTATGAAACAAGCAAAAATATGTTTTTTGTTGAATAATATGAATTTTAATAGGGGTATTTACAAAAAATATGCATATTATTTTCGTTACCCTTGTTATTTTAGGGGTTAATTGAAAAATAAATATTTTTAAATCGTTTAATTATTAAATCCTTAATTTTATTGCCTTAAATCACAAGCAACTAGTATGTCTAAAATACGTTTTGATGCCATTGCAGAGAGTCAGAAAAGAGATCGCATAATCATAGAAGAAAAAGGAAGACGTTCAGCCTTATTTGGCACCAATGTTTTTAATGATGAACGCATGATACAATACCTCACTAAAGATGCACTGGAGAGTGTAAAAGGGGCTATTTTTTCAGGATCTAAAATTGATAGAAAGATTGCAGATCAGGTAGCTGAATCTATGAAAACTTGGGCCATTTCAATGGGAGCTACCCACTACACTCATTGGTTTCAGCCGCTTACGGGAACTACTGCCGAAAAACACGACGCTTTTTTCGATTTATTACCAGATGGTAGGGCGTTGGAAAAGTTTGGAGGAGGGCAATTGGTACAGCAAGAACCAGATGCTTCCAGTTTTCCGAGTGGAGGAATTCGCAATACTTTTGAGGCCAGAGGTTATACTGCATGGGATCCCAGTTCACCTGCTTTTATTTACGGCACCACCTTATGTATTCCTACCATTTTTGTCGCTTATACTGGTGAGGCTTTAGATAATAAAGCACCACTATTACGCGCTTTGAGCGCCATTGATGAAGCGGCCACGGCAGTTGCCCGGTATTTTGATAAAAATGTGGCGAAAGTCAATGCAACACTGGGTTGGGAGCAAGAGTATTTTTTGGTGGACAAAGCCTTGGCCTATTCTCGTCCGGATATCTTAATGACCGGTCGCACTTTGGTTGGTCATTCAGCTGCAAAGGGGCAGCAGTTAGATGACCACTATTTCGGAGTAATTCCGGGACGTGTCCTGAGCTTTATGAGCGACTTGGAAAAGGAGTGTACTAAATTGGGCATTCCTGTGAAGACACGCCACAATGAGGTAGCACCAAATCAGTTTGAGCTGGCACCCGTTTTTGAAGAGGCCAATTTAGCTGTAGATCATAACTCCCTGCTTATGGATGTCATGGATAAAATTGCGGATAGGCATAATTTTAAAGTGCTTTTTCATGAAAAGCCATTCGCAGACATCAATGGTTCCGGAAAACATAACAATTGGTCTTTGGCGACAGATACCGGCGTAAATTTATTAAGTCCCGGATCTACACCTATGAAAAATCTTCAATTTCTGACCTTTTTTGTGAATACGATAAAGGCAGTAGATACTTATGAGGAATTGTTACGTTCCTCAATTGCATCTGCAAGTAATGACTATAGACTTGGTGCAAATGAAGCCCCTCCTGCTATCATATCTATTTTCATAGGAAAGCAATTGAGCAGCGTTTTAGATGAACTTGAAGGTGTATCACACGGAAAATTATCACCGGAAGAAAAAACAGAATTGAAATTGAATGTAGTTGGTAAGATTCCTGAAATTTTACAAGACAATACAGATAGGAACCGTACTTCCCCCTTTGCCTTTACAGGAAATAAGTTTGAAATGCGGGGTGTAGGCTCCAAAACAAATTGCGCTAAACCTATGACGGTTTTAAACACCATTGTTGCCAGGCAGCTTTTGGCTTTTAAAAAAGAGGTGGATTCGCTCATAGACAAGAAAAATCTTAAAAAAGATGAAGCCATTTTTAATGTGCTGCGAGAGTATATAAAAACGTGTAAAAGAATTCGGTTTGAGGGCGATGGTTACAGTGAAGATTGGGAAAAAGAGGCCAAACGCAGAAAGTTAAGCAATAACAAAAACACCCCGGAAGCACTTCAGGTGTTAACCTCTAAAGAAAGCCTATTGCTTTTTAAATCGATGAAGGTAATGAGTGAGGTAGAAGTTACTGCACGACAAGAGGTTGAACTAGAAACTTATATTTTTCAGGTTCAGATTGAGGGCAGGGTGTTTAATGAACTTGTTTATAACCATATTATTCCGGCTGCTGTCACTTACCAAAACCAATTGATAACCAATGTAAATGGTTTAAAAGATATTTATGGTGCTGCTTACAAGAAGTTATCCGATGCGCAATTGGGAATTATTGAACAAATTGGAGAGCATATCGGAGAACTTAAAAAGAAAACAGATGCGATGACAGATGCCCGAAAAAGTGCAAATGCTTTAAAAGATACCCATAAAAAGGCATTTGCATACTGCGAAAATGTAAAACCTTATTTTGACCAAATTCGCTACCATAGTGATAAATTGGAGCAATTGGTAGACAACCAATTATGGCCTTTAACCAAGTACAGGGAAATTTTATTGATTAAGTAACTACCAGTTTCAATCTAAATGGTTAAACGGGAAAAGTTAATTTTCCAAAATTTAAAAGTCCTCAAAGTGAGGGCTTTTTTTATGGATTCCGCTATTTTTGTCATAAATAAATAATAATGAGTTCATCTAATAGCGAAAGATATAATCAAAGAGGAGTTTCAGCATCTAAAGAGGATGTACACAATGCGATTAAAAATTTGGAAAAGGGGCTATTTCCAAAATCGTTTTGCAAAATTGTACCGGATTATCTGACAAATGATGAAGAGTATTGTTTGGTAATGCATGCAGATGGAGCCGGGACTAAATCTTCATTGGCCTATGTATACTGGAAAGAAACAGGAGACTTGTCTGTTTGGAAGGGAATTGCTCAGGATGCGCTAATTATGAATATTGATGACCTTATTTGCGTTGGGGCTGTTAATACTATTATGTTATCATCAACTATTGGCCGAAATAAAAACAATATTCCCGGAGAAGTGATTGCAGCAATTATAAGCGGCACCGAGGAACTCATTGCTGAATTAAAGAAACACGGTATCAATATATATTCTACCGGTGGAGAAACAGCAGACGTAGGGGATTTAGTCCGGACCATTATTGTAGATTCTACGGTTATGGCCAGAGTAAAACGAACAGATGTAATAGACAATGCTAATATTCGCGAAGGTGATGTTATTGTAGGGCTGGCCTCTTATGGGCAAGCTACTTATGAAACTGAGTACAATGGCGGTATGGGCAGTAATGGACTCACCTCAGCACGGCATGATGTTTTTTCAAAGTATATAGCTCAAAAATATCCCGAAAGTTTTGATTCATCCGTACCGGAGAATCTGGTCTATATTGGAAATAAAAAACTAACTGATACTGTTTTAGAATCGCCTTTAGATGCCGGTAAATTGGTTTTATCACCTACAAGAACCTACGCCCCAATTGTAAAGAAGATTTTGCAACGATTTACTCCGTCAGAGATTCATGGTATGGTGCACTGTAGTGGAGGAGCTCAAACCAAAATTTTACATTTTGTAGATAATTTACATATTATAAAGGATAGTTTATTTCCTGTGCCACCTCTTTTTAAGCTTATTCAGGAGCAGTCGGGTACGGATTGGAAAGAAATGTACCAAGTTTTTAATTGCGGTCACCGCCTTGAGTTTTATGTGCAAAAATCCATTGCTCAAGAATTGATTACCATAGCCCAGAGTTTTGGTGTTGAGGCAAAAATAGTTGGGAAAGTCAACCAAAGTGATAGCAAAAGACTCACCATAAAAAGCGAGTTTGGCACCTTTGAGTATTAATGCATACGAATACCTCAATTCTCACGTTGTCCTTAGTATAAATCCAAAGCTATGGAAAGAAAACAATTTTTAAGAAGTTTAGGTGCTGGTGCAGCCTTTGCATTAACATTTCCCTGTTTAAATGGATGCTCAAAAAGTGATGAGCCCGGAAATATAGCGGAGGTACCCACAGGTGTAGATTTTACAATCGATTTAAATTCTGCTGAGGGTTCCAAATTACAGAACAATGGTAGTTTTATACTAAAAAACTTAGTGGTTGTTGCCAAAAATCTGGAAGGCAACTTTATAGCTGCAAGTCAGGTATGTAGCCATGAAGCTTATGACCAGGTTCGTTTTACTAGTAATAGTGGCGGCATTTTTTTCTGTGATGTGCATGGATCCCGCTTTGGGCAAACAGGGACACCTTTAAATCAACCGACGGGTGGAGTAAACAAACCTGCAGAACCTTTAAAAATATTTCAAACAGAACTTAATGGTACTATCCTTAGGGTTTTTGAATAATTAGGTACAACATTTAAAGTTCTCCCCATGAAATATCTAGTTGTATTCCTGTGTTATTTTATCTCCCTTTACGCTTATGGACAAGATTGGAACGGAAGTTTTGATGAGGCTTTGTCCAATGCCAAACGTTCAAACAAACCAATAGTATTGATTTTTTCCGGGTCGGATTGGTGCGGTCCCTGCATAAGCTTGGATAAAAGAATCTGGCAGTCCAAAGAGTTTCAAAACTATGCAAGAGAGCATTATATTTTATATAAAGCCGATTTTCCCAGGAAAAAGAGCAATGCTTTAGAAGAGTCCAAAATAAGAGAGAATAAAACTCTAGCAGAAAAATTTAACCCAAAAGGCTACTTTCCACTCGTTGTTATCCTAAACAAAAATCAGAACGTTTTAGGTACTACAGGTTTTAAAAAAGGCAGCCCTGCAAACTATATTGCGCATTTAAATTCTTTAATCAAGTGAAATTTTTAACCCTTATATCTATTTGCCTATGTGCATTTATTTCTTTTGGGCAAGAGAATGGGTTTGTGAGTGTAAAGCGTACGCTAAAGCTTATGGGTAGCGAATTTGATATTACCGTAGTTACCCTAAACGAAGAAATAGGATATATTAATATTGAAGAGATTGCTGCGGAAATAAGACGTATTGAAAAATTAATTTCTTCCGTAGATGAAGACTCAGAGACATTCCTTATAAATAAAAATGCAGGAATTAAACCGGTTAAAGTAAGTTCGGACCTTTTTAAACTTATAGCTCGCTCCAAACAAATTTCTGAAATCACAAGTGGTGCTTTTGATATCACTTACGCTCCATTGCACGAGCTATGGAAATTTGATGGTTCTATGAGTTATTTGCCATCTGAAGCCGATATTAAAAAAGCAATCAATAAGATAGGTTACAATAAAATTATTCTCGATGAGAAAGAAAGTACAGTTTTTCTTTTGGAAAAAGGAATGAAAATAAGTTTTGATGCTATTGGCAAGGGCTATGCTATAGATAAAGCCAAAGAACTTATTGTATCTAAAGAAGTCAGGGCAGGAGTAATAAATTCATCAGGTACACTTACCACTTGGGGAACAAAAGCAACGGGAGAAAAATGGTTATTGGGTGTAGCCAATCCCATGAATACTGCCAATATCTTTTCTTGGCTTCCTATTGTGGAGTCATCCTCAGCCACAGCTGGAAATAGGGAAGAATTTATTAGTTTCAAAGATAAAAAATACACAAATATTTTAGACCCAAGAACAGGTTATCCTGCCAATGGTATTAGGAGTGTTTCCGTTTTTGGTAAAAATGCAGAGTTCTGTGACGCGCTTTCCACAGCCATTTATGTTTTGGGAAAAGACTTGGGTTTATCCTTAATAAATCAATTGGCTGGGACTGAGGTAGTACTTATTGATAACGATAACAAAGTGTACAGAAGCTTTGGGATATTATTTGAAAACACACCATAAAATAGCTTTTTTTCATTTATAAAGTTACGATTAATTTTAGATTACCTCTCCTCTTGTGCCGAGCTTGCCGAGGTATGGAGAGGTCGGGACGGTTTTTGGCTCAATGACCAAAACGTGATGTATTGAGCTTGACGAAATAAAACTGGTGAAATATCGCTATGGTTTGCCTCAGAGATGATTAGTTTCTAGAAATTTTTTATTGAATTTAAATGTTCAAAATTATTGTAATTTCGCAAACCAAGTGAAGATTGAATATGTTAGATAAATTAAATATAGTTAAGCAGCGGTTTGATGAAATTTCAGACCTTATAATTCAACCCGGAGTAATTGCTAATCAGAAGCGATATGTGCAATTAAACAGAGAGTATAAAGATTTGAAAGCGTTAATGGTTAAGCGCGACCAATACATTGAATTCTCCAATAATATGACAGAGGCTCAGGAAATTATTGCAGATGGAAGCGATCCGGAGATGATGGAAATGGCAAAATTACAACTTGAAGAAGCCAAGGAAGGCTTGCCCAGATTGGAAGAAGAAATTAAGTTGTTATTGATACCCAAAGACCCGGAAGATGCCAAGAACGTGGTAATGGAAATTCGTGCAGGTACAGGTGGTGACGAAGCCAGTATTTTTGCTGGAGACCTTTATCGGATGTACTCTAAATATTGTGAATCTAAAGGGTGGCGTACCAGTGTACTCGATTTTAGTGAAGGTACCAATGGTGGATTTAAGGAAATACAATTTGAAGTTACCGGGGAAGAAGTTTATGGAACCTTAAAATTTGAAGCCGGGGTGCATCGGGTGCAACGTGTTCCTCAAACTGAAACTCAAGGAAGAGTGCATACTAGTGCTGCAACGGTTATGGTGCTACCTGAAGCCGAAGAGTTTGATGTACATATAGACCCCAAAGAAGTACGGATAGATTTTTTCTGTTCTTCAGGCCCGGGAGGACAATCTGTAAACACCACCTATTCTGCAGTGCGCCTCACGCATTTGCCAACTGGTTTGGTTGCACAATGCCAGGATGAGAAATCGCAACATAAGAATAAAGAAAAGGCTTTCAAGGTATTACGTTCCAGATTATATGATATTGAGTTAGCAAAAAGGCAGGAAGAAGATGCTGCCAAGCGTAATTCGCAGGTTAGTAGTGGGGATAGATCGGCGAAGATTAGGACTTATAACTACCCACAAGGCCGGGTTACAGATCATAGAATTGGATTAACCTTATATGATTTGCAAAATATTCTTGGTGGTGATGTACAGAAAATCATTGAGGAACTACGATTGGTTGAAAACACAGAAAAATTAAAAGGAGCGTCTGAGATTTTTTAAAAAGGTACTTAACCTTAGAAATTTAAGAATTCTTGTTAATATAAAATACGTGGTATGACCACTAAATATTTAATAGAACAAATTTGGTTAAAGAGGTCTTTTCTCTGCATTGGTCTGGACACTGATTTAGAAAAAATACCAAGATATTTATTAGCTGAGGAAGACCCTATTTTTGCTTTTAATAAGGCCATTATTGATGCTACTCACGATTTGTGTGTAGCTTATAAACCCAACACTGCTTTTTATGAAGCTTGTGGCATTAAAGGGTGGAAAGCACTGGAAAAAACGGTCGATTATTTAAATTCAAAATACCCTGAAATATTTACCATAGCCGATGCAAAAAGAGGAGACATCGGGAATACTTCGCAGATGTATGCCAAGGCATTTTTTGAGGATTTAAACTTTGATGCTGTTACAGTGGCTCCCTATATGGGTAGTGATTCTATAGAACCCTTTTTAGCCTTTAAGGAAAAACATACCATTTTACTTGCACTAACCTCTAATGCGGGAGCTTTTGATTATCAAACTACAATGAGCAACGGTAAAGAGTTATATAAACATGTAATGGAGACCTCATTGCAGTATTCTAACTCGGAAAACTTGATGTTTGTGGTAGGGGCTACAAAGGCTGAATACTTGCAGGAAATAAGGAAAATTGCGCCAAATAACTTCTTATTGATTCCCGGTGTAGGGGCGCAAGGCGGAAGTCTTGAAGAAGTATGTAACTATGGATTAAATAAAAATGTAGGATTATTAATAAATTCTTCCAGAGGTATTATCTATGCCTCTAATCAAGAGAATTATGCGGCAATAGCCAGATTAAAAGCACAAGAGTTACAAACAGCAATGGCCATTAGATTAGATAAGGGTCTGAGGTACTAAACAAGCCCTTCTAACATTTTCTTTACTTTTATTGCTTTCAGTTCAAAGAACTCACCCAATTTTGTGTTGGAATACTGAATGTTGGTTGCTTTTTCCAAAAAGCTTTGATATTGATATTCTAATAATGCTATTGCATTACTGCCACTTGGTATTGGTGTAACTGCGCCTACTTTACAATTTTGATTTTCCATAATCGTAGCTTTATATATACAAATATACGTAGGAAGGTTGCCTTTAGATTTTTCTAATAACCGCTTTATACCTAATAATTTTGTGCTTTATCTAAAATAGCTGAAAACGGACCTATTTCAGGGATCATGATAAGTCACTCCTCCGAATAATCATGATTATTTTGAGGCAATTTTTGCCGTAACAGAAATTGCAGTACATTTATAAAAAAAAGGAGAATTGCTAAATTACACCAAGTTTCTTCATAAGACTTCCAATAAGTGGGTAACTTTTGTTCATGGGGCTGGAGGTAGTTCGTCTATATGGTATAAGCAAGTCAGGGAGTTTAAAAAGCATTTTAATATTTTATTACTCGATTTAAGAGGACATGGTAATTCCAAACCAAACCTCAAAGACGCATTAAGCGATAAATATACCTTTGATTCTATAACTCTGGATATTGTGGAGGTTATAGATCATGAACAAATTCAAAAATCTCATTTTGTAGGTATTTCATTGGGAACTATTTTAATACGAAACCTGGCAGAAAAATATCCGGATAGGGTAGAAAGTATGGTAATGGGTGGGGCAATTATGAAATTGAATTTTAGATCTCAGGTTTTAATGCGATTGGGGGTAATTTTTAAATCTATTGTACCCTATCTATGGCTATATAAGTTTTTTGCTTTTGTTATTATGCCGAAAAAAAATCACAAGGAATCTCGCTTACTTTTCGCAAGAGAAGCTAAAAAATTATATCAGAAGGAGTTTATAAGGTGGTTTAAACTTACCTCAGAAATAAATCCGCTATTGCGTTTCTTTAGAACCTTTGATGTTAATATACCTGCGTTGTACATTATGGGAAGAGAAGACTATTTGTTTTTACCTACCATTAAAAAAATTACTGCTGAAAGTAAGTTTTCAGAATTAGTTGTTGTTGAAAATTGCGGACATGTGGTTAATGTGGAACAACCTACAATTTTTAACTCGGTGGTAATACAGTATTTATCGGACATAAAATAGCGCAAACCCTTTGGTGCATAAAATAGGAATTCCGGAAGCAGTTCAACAAATAAAAAAACCGGTGCTCCCACCGGTTTTAAACTAACTAACTCAAAAATTGCTAACTCAACTAATTCTGAACAAAAATCTATTATTTTATATATGCTTAGGTTATCCTTTATTTAGGAATTGGTTACACATCTAGTGTCAAAATGGTAACGAGAAATTTTTAGAGATATTGTGCTAATAACTTGAAAAATAGATAATTCTAGTCTTGAAGCGCAAAAATCTTTCTTAGGGTATCTGTAGTTCTGGAAGCCACTTTTGTACGAATTTCCTTTTCCTCTACAGCAATCATGGTAAACACGCCTTTTAACGCTTCATTGGTAACATAATCCGTTAAATTAGGATTCACATCTTTTGTCATTGGCAGATTGTTATAGCGTGTAATAAGGTTTTCCCAAATTTTATCAGCACCTACTTTTTGAAAAGAATTTTCTATAACAGGATTAAATTTATTGTATAAATCTGTGCTTGTGGAGGAGGAAAGATATTTAGTGGCAGCATCATCACTACCCATTAAAATTTGTTTGGCGTCAGTAAAGCTGATGTTTTTGACAGCATTTACAAATATAGGTGTGGCCTCACTGACAGCATCTTCGGCCGCTCTATTTAACACACGTAACCCTTCATCTGCCAGATTTCCTAAACCAACATCTCTCAAGGTTTTATCAACTTTTTGTAGCTCCTCCGGAAGTAAAATCTTTACAAGCTCATTTTTAAAAAAACCATCGGGTTTGGTTAGTTTACTTACTTGTTTTTCAATTCCTACATTAAGCGCTTCTTTGAGTCCATTGGCAATTTCAGCATTTCCCATCCCTTGCGGTAGTTGGTTCACAACTTGTTGTAATTCTGAACAGCCAAAAAGCTGAAAAATGAGTACAAATAAAATGGCTTTTTTCATTACTTGTGTTTTATGGGTTATTAAAAATTATTCTAAAGGTTGTTCGTTGCTATTATATAAACTGAATTTTTGAGTTATGAGAAAATTACAGTCTTATTATCATAAACCATTGTTTTTCTTTGAATGTGAAGTTTTACTGCTCTGGATAACACTATCTTCTCCAAATCTCTCCCTTTGGCTATAAAATCTGAAATTTTATGTGCATGAGATACGGTTGTCACATCCTGCTCAATTATTGGGCCGGCGTCCAATTCTTCAGTTACGTAATGACTGGTAGCCCCTATAATTTTAACCCCTCTCTGAAAAGCTGCATGATAAGGCTTAGCCCCGGCAAAAGCAGGTAAGAAAGAATGATGAATATTGATTATTTTATTGGGGTATCTTGCAATAATTGTTTGGGGCACAATTTGCATATACCGTGCTAATACAATAAAATCTATCTTATATTGTTTCAGAAGCTCTAGTTGCTGTTGTTCCCCAAAAATTTTTGTTTCGTTGTTTATGGGGGTATGATAAAAAGGAATGTCAAACTGCTTGGCTATATATTCCAAATCCTTGTGATTACTTAAAATGAAAGGAATATCTACCTCCAACTCTCCGGAATTAAATCTACTCAATAAATCATAAAGGCAATGGTTATATTTAGAGACAAATAATGCCATTTTTGGTTTTACACTTCCCAGATGTATACTCCATTGCATTTGATAAGGAGTAGCCAGGACACGTTCAAATTCATCTTTAAATAGGGCAATAGAAGGTATATTCTGTTCAAAATCGCTCTCTAAACGCATGAAGAAAACATTCGCTTCCTTATCTACATGTTGATCTAAATATATAATGTTACCTCCTTTTTCATGAATAAAGGTGGTAACAGTGCTTATGATTCCGGACTGGTCTGGGCAGTGAATAAGTATGGTGGTTTTCAAAACTATTTTTTTTGCTTCGCAAAATTAGAATAATAAAAATGAGTTTTGAGTGTAAACTGCACAAAAAGGGCATTTAATTATGGCTATAATATTTAAAAGCTTACTAATTTGCTTCTGCGTGTTGCATTGGAGGAATCAATTTAGATTAGCATTAGAGTAAAGCACTTAAAACTAAACTAGACACCACAAGGCTGTAAATTGTAGTATTTTGAAGCAGGTTAACCGAGAGAAGATTAATGTATTAACTAAAATCCTGGCGCATCTTTTATCCCAAGGAAGAATCCATGTCATTATTTTGTCCAAAAGATCTTCTCCATTCCCTAAAGGCCGCGCGAAAACTTTTAATCTCTTTACGCAATAAGTTTACATACTCTTTTTCCTTAATCCCATCTTTTTCCAGCCCATTGCAGTAAGAAAGGATGTTCCGTGTGATTATATGAATAAAATTGACACTCTTTAATTGTACCGATTGTGATTCAGACCATTCTGCCTGCGCTATTTGCTGAGGTATCAAGATAGCATCAGTTATAATAGAATCAGCAATAATATCCCTTAAACTATTAGATTGGTATAACTTTAGTAAATCTTTGTTGTACGAAACATAGGAAGCCAACTCCCTACTTATTTGGCATAAGTACAGCGACTTTTTGTAAATAGGTATATTTCTTAGGTTTTTATAGGGCATTTTTCTTTTGTCTAGCAATAAACAATATAAAATTACGGTCAATCTGGCAAAAGTCTCTTTGTAATCAACAGTAATTATGTAATTTAGATTTCGATTATTAATTTTTAATACTTAAAAGTTTTGAATACAAAGATTGATGATTTGAATTGGCGAATTTTGAAATACCTTCAGGAAAACGCCAGAGAATCCTTCGCCAATATCGGCAGAAAAGTGGGCCTTACACCACCTGCGGTTGCCGAACGGGTAAAAAAGATGGAAGATTTGGGTATTATTACGGGTTATAAGACATTGGTTTCTCATACCCTTACTGGCTATCAATTAAGGGCAATCATAAATCTTAGGGCTTTTATGGGCAAGTTAAAACCTTTCCTAGAAGTGGTTGGCTCTTTTGAAGAGGTAATCCATTGTTACCGAATTACAGGAAATGAAAATATAATTATGCATGTTGTTCTAAAGGATCAATTTCATTTGGAGAAATTCATAGATATTTTAATTCAGTATGGAGAAACCCGTACACATATTATCCTATCAGATGTTGTTTCTAATGCGCCTATAAAAAAACGAATAGCGGAGTAATGGGTTTTGCCTAAGAGAGTGCATAAAAATTCAAATTAACCAATATTCGTACTACTTTTGCAATTACGTTAGTTGGTAAAAATGCACTTTCTAAGAACCCGCTGAAAGCTTAGCACCATTTTTTTATTTGGATTTTACGTAACTTTAAATAACCAAGATTGGCTAGGTATTTGATAATACAATTACTATGAAAAAATATACAACAGTCCTATTATTTATCTTTCTAAACGGGTCTTTTCTTTCAGCTCAACAGGAACTTGTCCTCGGAAAAGGAATTATTTTAGATTCTTTATCGGTTTATGAAGCTGACTCAGGGGAAAATTTTGCCTTATATCTTCCAACTGCTTTTGAAGTAGACAAGACTTGGCCCTTGATGGTAGTTACAGACATGGATGGTCGTGGGAGACAGGCTATACGTATGCTTCAGGAAATTGCCGAAAAACAAGGCTATGTTCTGGCTTCTTCTAACAGCTTAAGAGATACTTTGTCTTTGACCCAAAACATGCAAGTGCTTAGGGGTCTTTTCAATAGAGTTGTTTCTATAATACCAGTTGAGAAAAACAGAATATATGTTGCCGGTTTTGATGGCGGTGGTAAGTTCGCATCGGTAGTTCCCATATTTATCAAAGGAATAAATGGGGTTATATCATGGGGAGCCGACCTGGGAAATATAGAACTTCTAACTGCCAATAATACATTTCATTATATAGGTATTGTAGAACGTACCAACTATAATTTACCGGCAATGTTAAATGGCGAAACATTACTCAACAAATTAAAGTATCCTAATCAGCTGTTGGTGGTAGATGATTTAGATCGCGAACCACGACAGAACTATCTTGAGCGTGCATTCCAATTACTAAACTTACAGGCGATGGCTAAAGGCTATGTAACAAGGGACGAGGCTTTTGTTAATGCCAAATTTGAGAACGATATGGAAAGGTTAAACACTCTTTTGTCAGCCAATAGATTAACTCGGGCAGATGACCAGTTGGAGCTGGTTAAAAAAGTTTACGGACCTTTTAAAAGCATGGACTCTTTAAACAAAGTTCAACGCACCTTGAAGAGAAATTCCGTTTACCGAAATCAAACTAAAAATGAGGGAACAGTTTTTTTTAAGGAATCACTGCTTAAAGAAGAATATGCCTATTATATGGAAGAAGATATCCTTACTTATAATTTTAAAAACTTAGGGTGGTGGAATTACCAGATGGGAGAGCTGGAAAAATTTAACCAAAGTCCTGACAAGAATCAACAAGAAATGGGTAAACGGCTCAACGGATATTTAAATGCGCTAATAGAAGATAATATTGATTTTATAAATAGCCAGAAGACGGTAGATGAAGAGGCATTAAGCTTATTATGGATGATAAAGACATTATCAGCACCAAAAGAGCCTACAACTTATTTCAAAATAATTTCTTCCAGTGCAAAGAAAGCTGACTATGGAACTGCCTTGTTTTATCTTGAAGAACTCTTAAAAAATGGGTATTCAGATAAAGAAGCACTTTATAAAATTGAAAATACAGCCTTATTAAGAATTACTCCTGAGTTCAATGAGCTGGTAGCAAAATATCTGAAGGAGGCAAGATATGAACAATTAAAAGAATGATTTTGAAGTTACTCAATACCTTGTTATGCTTACTTTATTTAGTTCTGTTATAAAACCATTAACTTTATTAGGGGCTAACAACTGTAGACTTTCTAATTTGCTTTTTCAAAACATAAAGCAGTAGTATACCAACAACAATTAGGGAGCTGACGATATACCAAGTAACGTCATAACCCAATTTAGAAATAGAGCGCATCCCCGTATTGTGCGCAAAGACATGAGATATGGAAAATGCAATGCTATATAGTGCCATGTATTCTCCCTGATTTCCTCGTTTCGCCCTTTCCATTGCAAAAGCATTGGAAAATGGAAACGCAATCATTTCTCCCAAGGTCATACACAACATTCCTAGTACCAAAACACCCGACCAGGAAAAGAGATTAAGGACAAAGAAGCTGAGTCCAACCAGAAAAAAGCCAAAAACTACATTACCGATAACGGACCATGATTTGGTTTCCATAAATTTTATTAATGGCATCTCAAAGGCAAAGATTAAAAAGCCATTCATAGCCAACAGTAAACCAATTTGCAACTCTGTAAGGTGGTGTATGTCATTGTAATAAATAGGTATTGTAGAAAAATATTGCACAAAGGCAAAACCAAATAAAATCATGGCTCCTATAAATAATAAATAATGAAAATCTCCATAAGCCGATTTCGGTGTTGCGTTTTTTACGTCGTCCCATATCTTTACTTTCTTTGGATGTAAAACAACAAGTAGTAAAATTGAGGCAAGGATACACGTAATGCCATCAACCCAAAAAAGTCCATTATAAGACATAATACTAATAATGACACCGCCCAATGCCGGACCAACAGAAAATCCAAGATTTATGGCAAGTCGCATTAACGTTACCGTTCTCGTTTTGTTTTCGGGTTTACTATAAGCACTCAGGGCAACAAAGGCTGCTGGTCTAAATGCATCTGCAAAAATCATAAGAATAAAAATTCCAGAGCAAATAGCCCAAAACCCGGTTAGAAATTGTAGTCCAATAAACAAAACACCGCTAACACTTAAACTCACGAGCATTACCTTATAGTACCCAAAAA
>JBGTEN010000265.1:0-4210 GCA_041747755.1 Arenibacter sp.
TTACTCCGTTCGTAAACTCTCCACAGGGTTCATTAAAGCGGCTTGGATACTTCGATAACTTATGGTCAAAAAGGCGATAATGAGGGTAATTCCTGCAGCTAAAACAAAAACCCACCATCCTATTTCTATTCGGTAGGCAAAGCCTTGCAACCATTTGTTCATTACATAATATCCCATTGGGGCAGCTATGAGTATCGCAAATAATACGAGTTTTAAAAAGTCCTTAGCGAACAAACCAACGATTTTAGGTGAAGACGAGCCCAGCACTTTCCGGATGCCAATTTCCTTGAAACGTTGTTGGGTAGTAAAAGTCACCAGTCCGAATAGTCCCAAGCAAGCCACAAAAATGGTAAGGAAAGCAAAAATGCGAAGAATGGAGTTCATGTTTTGCTCTTTTAAGTACGTTTCATTGTATAGTTCGTCCAAAAAGGCGTAATCTAAAGTTTCTCCGGAGCCAAAGGAATTCCATTGCTTTTCCATACTACTAAGCAGTCCGGCCATATCAGCCGTTTTAGTGCGGAGTATAAGCCCGTAATACGGATTATATTTCATCATCATAGGTTCTATGGGTTGATGAAGGGATTTGGCATTAAAGTCCTTAACAACACCAATAATCGTCAACAACTTACTTTCACCCTCATTATTGGTATATTCCAATAACGTCTGCCCTACAGGATTGGCATCGAGACCAAAGCTTTTGATAGCAGTTTGATTAATAATGATTTGGTCTTCTTCACTTCCAAATTCCTTAGAGAAATTTCGCCCTTGCAGCAATTCCATACCAAGGGTAGGAATATAGCCCTCATCTATATCAAATGATTTCATACGCAGCTTTTGAAGGTCCTCTTCCCCGGAAGCAACTAGGGCAGTTGAATTATTGGTTGGCCCTGCGGGTACGAAAACCGACATGGTAATATGGAGTACCCGAGGGTCATTCTGAAGCCCCTCCTTAAAAGCATTTAGACCATTCCCAAGGATACCAGCTTCCCGTATTACAATCAGGCCATCCTTGTCATAACCAACATCTTTATTTTGAATATAATTCATTTGTTGGCTTACCACTAAGGTGCCAATGATGAGGCATACAGAAATGGCAAACTGAAAAACTACAAGACCACTGCGGATACCTTTACTGTTTCCTGAAGCGAATCTATTTTTTAATGCTTGTAAGGGTTTAAAATTGGACATAAAGAAAGTGGGATAACCACCGGCTAAAAAACTGATTACCAAGGTTAATCCAATCAAAACAATTACAAACGGAAGTGTAATGATTTGGTTGAAGACAAAGTCCTTATTCGCCAATTGATTAAAATAGGGCAACGTAACAGAAAAGAGAAGCACCCCAAGACACATAGCAAAAAAAGTTGCTAAAAAGGATTCTGTCAGGAACTGAAAAATCAGTTGACCTTTACCGGAGCCCAATACTTTTTTCATCCCAATTTCCCGGGCTCTCTTGGACGCCCCTGCGGTGGACAAGTTTATAAAATTAATACAAGCTATCAACAGCATAAACAGGGCTATGGCAGCAAATAGGTACACCGAATTAATATCTCCGCCTTCCTCGAATTCTCCTCTAATATCAGAATATAAATGAATCTCTGTCAGGGGTTGGATATAAAGGCCCACTTTATTACCAATTTCCAGAAATTTCTGAAAAGTCACCCCCATTGCGGCTTCCAATTGACTTCCCATATATTTTTCGGTAATGGCAGGCAGTTTCGATTCCAGTTGTGAAATAGTTGTTCCCTTTGCCAACAATAAATAAGTCCGATAACTACCACTAAGCCAGCTTTGATTGGTTGCATCTTTATTGCCTTGCATGGAAGCAATCAAATCGAAATGGAAGTGGGAGTTATCCGGAATTTTTTCAATTATTCCGGTAACGGTGTACAATCCGCTAAGATCTAGATATCCTGATGTGCCGTGAACGCCTATATCTTTTATATCTATTGTTCGGTTCAAGGGATTTTCATTACCAAAATAGGCCTTTGCCTGTTCTTCGGTCAGGACTATGGAGTTGGGCATACTTAAAACTGTATTTACGTCTCCTTTAAGCAAAGGCAGCGTAAATATTTCAAAGAAATTGGCATCAACTAAGCCCATTTTGCCTTTTCGCAAAGTAGTTCCCTCATAAGTGACTTTAGTGCGGTCTGATAGATTTAAAATTCGGGTAGAAGCCAAAACTTCGGGAAGTTCTTTTGCCAGCGTTTCGCCTACAGGTGCCATCAAACCCGATTCCTTGATAATTTCGTCTCCCATTTTGGCGTTCAACACAACCCGAACTATTTGATCTGATTTTTCGTAGAAACGGTCATAAGACAGCTCATCTATCACAAAAAGTGAGATAAGCAGACAGGAGGCAATCCCAAGAGAAAGTCCAATGCTATTAATAACAAACAGACTCTTATTTTTTAAGATGGATCGCCACGCGATTTTAAAATTGTTTTTGATCATAATGACATCTTTTTTGTTCTATTTTTTAAAGCTCCCCACTTTGGAAAAGAGGTGAATGAATCTGCCACAGGAAGAGAAAGTGGAGATTCCTCTTGGGAACATATTCCCTAATCCCTCCGACCCGCCCTTGGCGGGCCACCTCCCTTTTCTAAAGGGAGGAGCTTTGTTATTCAGTTCTTAAACTTTTCACCGGGTTGGCATTTGCGGCTTTTATAGCCTGGAAACTCACCGTAATAACCGTGACTAGCATGGCCCCGATTACCGCCAAGGCAAAAATCCACCACTCCAGCAGAATATGATAGGGATAATCCTGTAGCCAGCCATTCATGATATAATAGGCAATAGGAACGGCGATAAAGCAGGAGATAACAACCAGTTTTAAAAAGTCCTTGGAAAGCATGTTCCACACATTAAATACCGTTGCCCCCAATACTTTCCGAACCCCTATTTCTTTGGTGCGTTGTTCGGCCACAAAAGAAGTTAGCCCAAACAACCCCAGACAGCTGATTAGAATGGCCAGGGCCGTGAAAATTCCGGATAGGGTGCCAATGCGTTCCTCAGAGGCAAACTTTTCTCCATATTCAGCATCTACAAAATCATAATCAAAAGGAAGGTCCGGGAAATGTTCTTTAAAAACCCTTTCTATGACCGCAATATTTTGACTTGCACTTTGATTGGGATTAAGGCGCAGATTGTAATAACTTGAGTTATTGTATTTATCAAAGACATATACACCTTGTTTTACAGGTTCATAGGGCGATTGAGTAATCATATCCTCTACCACCCCAATAATCGTCAACGGTGGATTCGGATCTTCCTCATCATCGTCTTTGATTAATTTCCCTATCGGATTTTGAAGCCCCATGTATTTTACGGCTGTCTGATTAATTAGCACGGTATTCGAATCGGTTGGGAACTCTCTGGAAAAATCTCGTCCTTCAATAATCTTCATTCCTAAAGACTTGGCATATTCCGTAGATACTTCTGTCCACGCCAAATCTTCTTGAAAACCTTCCGGCTTTCCCTCCCATTCAAATCCTCCGCGATTCGACCAGATCTCTGTGGTCGGGGCACTGGAAGAAGACATTTCTAGAACTGCATTAGAGTTAATAAACTCAGTCCGCATCAAATCATATTTTCCCTCAAAATCTTGACTAAAAGTGGGAATTTGAATAAGCCCTTCTTTTTCATATCCCACAGGACGGTTCTTGGCATGGTTAATTTGCTGCATAACAATCACAGTACCGATAATGAAAGCCACTGAAACCGTAAACTGTAAGACCACCAAAATTTTTCTGGGTAGCCCTGCGTATCTGCCTGCTTTAAAAGTTCCTTTTAGAACATCAACAGGTTTAAATGACGAGAGGTACAATGCAGGGTAGCTTCCTGCCACCAAAGCCGTGAATACTATAAAAACTACAGAACTAAGCCAAAAAATACTGCTCGCCCAGGGAAAGGTAATTTCCTTTTTAGAGAGCTCATTAAAACCACTTAAAGATATAAGCACTATACCTACTGCAAGAATGAAAGCGAATACGACAACCAAAAAAGATTCACTTAAAAATTGGTTGATCAATTGGTTTCTTTGTGAACCAATCGATTTTCGAATACCTACTTCTTTGGCTCTTTTTTCTGACCTTGCCGTACTAAGGTTCATAAAGTTAATACAAGCCAAAAGCAATACAAATGCCCCAATAATCCCAAAAAGCCACACATATTTTATACGCCCCCCAACCTGTTTCCCATTCTCAAAATT
>JBGTEN010000266.1:0-7687 GCA_041747755.1 Arenibacter sp.
ACCGGACCAATGGAAGCCTCTCCTGAAATTTTTTCTGTATTGCCATCAATTGTTTTTATATCAAAAACCGATGATAATCGTCCACCAAACTGAGCCGGAATACCTCCTTTATAGATGTCCACATCTTTGGTTACAAAGGGATTCAAGGCTTGAAAAATTCCAAAAAAATGGGTAGGATTGTATACCAAACCCTGATCGAGTAAAATTAAATTCTGATCTGTTCTTCCACCGCGCACATTTAAACCTGTAGCTCCTTCCCCGGCACTTGATATTCCAGGTAAGGTAGTTGCAATACTTAATATGTTGCGTTCTCCCAAAACCAAAGGAATATCTTTAGAGTCTTCCGATTCTATGGTAGTAGTTCCGGTAATTTCTTGGGTAACATTCGCGCGTTGCGCCCCTGCTACAATAACCTCATCTAACTGTTCAACATTCTCATTGAGGTCAAAATCAAGCTGTCCATTATTATAGAGCAATACTCTCTTTTCTATATTTTCCAACCCCATACCCTTGGTCTCAATGATATTGAGTCCTACCGGAAGTTCAAGTTCATAATACCCTTGTTCATTGGAAACTGCTCCTAAATTAGAGTTTCTCAACACAATTGTTATGTCCTGAATTGGATTTGCGGTTTTAGAATCCCGAACAAAACCCGACAAGCGATAGGTTTTTTGCAGATTTTGAGCATTAGCCTTTCCAATACGAACAGTTTCTATGCCTGTTAGGGTAGCAGAAGACTCTTCCAACTCAAATACAGGTGTCGGTGTATTTCGTGCAATCTCTGGAATACTGGTTTGTGATGTTATGGTATCTCCCATTTCCAAGAAATAATCCGGAAGCGTATCGTATATGCGGCTATTTTGGGTTAGAATTATACGATCTTCCAAAATATAAAAGTTTAAAAACGTATCCCTAAATACAGTTTCCAATACGTCCGATAAAGGTGTGTTTTCAAAAGAAGCTGTAATTCGGATATCGCCCAACCAATCTTTTAAATAAAAAAACCTGTAATCAGTAGTGCCCTCAATGGCATCCAAAACTTGATTCAATTCTGTATTCTCAAATGAGAGCGTTATTCCATTTGAAGGGTTCTGTGCCCTAGATAGTATACAATAAAATAGTAAAAGATAAATAGGTATACACTTCATTGACTGTGCTGTTAATCTTAATACGTTTCATTATGGGCACTTAGGGGATTTTTAAACTCAAGCAAGAACTACTTTTGCAGGTATTGCGATGCCATTAAGGTAAAAAAAATATTTAAAGAATGGTTTTCTTAGCGCTTAAAGTTCAGGCTTAAACTATTGTTTTGTCTAATAAGCAAAAAAAAGGGTAAAAAACTTAGTTATACTATTATTCTTTTGGTTTAAAAACCAATAAATTAGAAGATGTAGCCTCAATTTCCTTCTTATTCATCATCATTTTTCGGAACTCCCCCTTAATAAACATCTCGGCTTGATCTTTATAATGTGGACTGAAAGGGTTTCCGGATTGCCCGGTTGGCAAAATACTCATGCTATTTTCTATGTCCGAAAAATCGATAATCCGGCGGGTTGAAGGGCCGGAATCGACTTTGTAAAAACCGTTATCCGTATATGGAAACCCCATATTGTTTATTACCTCTCTTGAACCGTTAACGGGAAAGGGACCCACGTTAAAAAAAGACCGTAATGCTTTTACTTGCCCAATAGGATGTTCGTGCTCCAGGCTATGTGCTTTGCCCCAGGTCCATTTGTCCATTCCCTCTCCAAAATTGGCTTTTAAAGATAAAATAGCTTGACTAAAAGAAGCATTTACAATATCCTTTTTGGTTTCTACAACGTCCTTTGTGTTTATATTATCCCACCAAACGGAATTTTCCTTATCAGCCATTGGAGCAATCAGGCGCTTTAGAAAATGGGTTGCTAAAAATTGTTCAAATTGCTCCTCGCCCAATTCATCTTCAAAAGTAAATTTTAAAAAATAGTAAACCCAACGATGAAAAATAGTTGCTTCGGCACTATCCAAGGAATAATCGCCTTTCCAGGCGTTTAATTTATCAAGTTCCTTTAACTGTCTATCCGTAAGTTTTTGAACATCAATGGATTTGGCCAAATCCGTTACTATATCGGGATCAACGCTAGAAACTACATCGGTAACCATTTTTGCGGTAGCCTCGGAATCCCAATTGTTTTTAGCCTCCAATAATTGCACTATACGTCGAGCTCTATTTTCCGGTAAATAATACCCGGGATATAATTTTCCATTAACGCCTTCCGGCGGATTATTTGCAGAATATACGTAGTTCCAGGGAGGATTGATTGCCTGCGGGTTCTCTGAGAAATCCAAATACCGCATGGGCTCTTCTTTTCCTGTAGTTCCATCCAGAATAAACTTTGTGTTTATGCTATCCGGCATTTGATACAATTTTGCAGTGGCCCACCATGCTACATTCCCTTCAGCATCGCCATACATAATATTGAGTCCCGGAGCGTGAATTAAAGGCAGCGCTTTTTGAAAACCTTCTAAATTTTGAGCATGACTCATCCCATACACCGCGTCCATCACTTTATTATCAACCTTATCATATATCCATGACATTGAAATGGGTAGCTCATCCTTTAACTGATCTGCTATACCACTGAGCACAGGTCCACGCCTTGTCTTTTTATACGAAAAAGTAATATCTGATGTATCTTTTACCTTAATGCTTTTGGAGACTATCTCATAAGCGGCCCAGCCATCCTGGGTTTTGTATTGCGTACTATCTTCGGGGTTTGTTTGCTCATAATAAAAATCGATATCATCATTCTCAAACATGGTAAGTCCGTAGGCCAGTTTCCGATTATGTCCGAGTAACGGAAAAGGTACTCCGGCTAAATGGTATCCATACTTTTCATAAGTAGGTGTACTCAAGTGCGCCTCATACCAAACCGAAGGTTGCGCAAAACCAATATGGGGATCGTTAGCAAGAATAACCTTTTTATTTTTTGTTTTGGAGGGTGAAATTACCCAACCATTACTCCC
Source organism: Arenibacter sp. (assembly GCA_041747755.1). Taxonomy (GTDB): domain Bacteria; phylum Bacteroidota; class Bacteroidia; order Flavobacteriales; family Flavobacteriaceae; genus Aurantibrevibacter. The sequence continues at coordinate 3,007 of JBGTEN010000266.1, forward strand.
CTCAAATAAGGGTACAGGTAACTCTTTTAAAGCTTCGGCAATCAACTTTTCTAATTTATCCTCTACTACTTTGTTTTCTACTTTTCTATGATTCTTGATTACTAATGAATTGGGGTTGGTTTCTATCTCCAAATCAAAAAGGTATTCCGGTCCCAACTTATTTCTGATATCAGTCAATAATGGATCAGTCTTATGCGCCATGGCAAAGCTAAAGGCCATATAGCCAACAGAATTATAAACATCTGTTAGTGTAAATGGGCGTTTCTTGATTCCGGTAAGGTAAAATTCAACGGGTGTAGGTCCTTCTTCTATAAATTGGTTTACTCCTTTCAAATAGCTTTCAGAAATTTTTACCATAGGATCGCTCATATTGAGCATAGACACTGTTTTTTTTGAGGCATCATCTATCCCCAAAGACAGGAAAAATTTATCGGTACCGATAAGTTTGCTGCCAAACACTTCTGATAGTCCGCCACTTGCAACCCGGCGTAATAATTCCATTTGCCATAAACGGTCCTGAGCATGCACATAACCTAAGGCCTGAAAGGCATCCATTTCATTTTGAGCATAGATATGAGGAATACCATAGGTATCAAAATATACCTTTACCTCCGCTGACAAATTCGGTAATTGTTTTTTACCGTTATATGTAGGTTTCAAAGAATACAAGAAGATTCCGGCAATAAATGCCAACATTCCAAGAATAGAAAGCAATACCCAAAGTATTTTCTTTAGTTTTTTCACTTCTGCATTTTAATTTTAAAGATAGCTGAAATTTAGAGGATAAAAAACAAGTTGTTTGAACGCTTTTGGGATATTTAAAACAAAATCGATGTATTGCACTTTGGCTTAGAGGAGCTAAAACTCCGCCTCAAAAACAGTTAATTCTATTGTGGTGATGCTTTGATTTGTTGTAAGGCTCCGGGAGGTTCAATTTATTCCAGTAAATCCTTAGTTATTAAGGTTGTCTTTCCTTTTTTAAAGTTTGCAAGGCCCTTACTTAGCCAATCTTTGTAGGTATCCCGATCTACATACTGAATGGGTATATTCAAAATTTCCAGTTCAGGGGAAAGTAATACATAATAGGGTTGGGAAGCTGCATTAAAATTTAAAGTCTGAAAAGTTCCCCATTTCTCACCAATTGTTTTTATGGTTTTTACCCTTCCCGACTCATATTTAAAATCGAACTGCTCTGTTTCCGGTAACTGTTTTCTGTCATCCACATACAATGAGATAAGCACATAGTCATTCTTAATCAGTGGATAAATATCGGGCTCGCTCCACACATTTTCTTCCATTTTTCGACAGTTAACACATGCCCAACCCGTAAAATCCAGTAAAATAGGTTTTTTGTTTTCTCGGGCAAAACTGAGACCCGATTCAAAATCCTTAAAACAATTTAACCCTAAAGGGCAATTATTTTCTTGTTTTACAAGTGTATAGAAATCCGGAGGGGGAAAACCACTTAATAATTTTAAATCGATGGCTTTCAAAGTACCCAATACCAAATAAACCACGAAAATGGAAGTTACGATACCTAATCCCTTTCTAGGCCATGGTATTTTTTTTAGTTTATTGTCATGAGGAAATCGTATTACACCAAATAGATATAGGGCGAGTAAAGCGAATATAATTATCCATAAACCTAGGAAAAGTTCTCTTTTGAGAATACCCCAATTTCCCACCAAATCGGCATTGGAAAGAAATTTTAAAGCTAGCGCTAATTCTAAAAAACCCAAAACAACTTTAACAGTCGTCATCCAACCTCCTGATTTAGGAAGAGAAGTTAGCCATGCTGGAAATAAGGCAAACAAGGCGAATGGCAATGCTAAAGCCAAACCAAAACCCACCATCCCTGCTGATAAATTGGTTGCAACATCACCTTCTGCTAAAGTAGTACTTCCCAGAAGGCCCCCTAAAATAGGACCGGTACAGGAAAAGGAAACAATGGCCAATGTTACCGCCATAAAAAATATTCCAAAAGCCCCGCCAACCTTTGAAGAGGCGGCATCCATCTTATTGGCCCATGAACTAGGCAATGTCAATTCATAATACCCAAAAAACGAAAAAGCAAAAAATACGAATATCAGAAAGAAGAAAATATTAAGCCAAACGTTAGTTGCAATAGTGTTTAAAATTTGAGAATCTACAGAATCGAAAACATGAAATGGCAGGCTGAGTAAAAAATAGATGAGCACAATAAAGAAACCATATAAAATGGCATTGGTTACCCCCTGAACTTTTGTGCCGGATTGTTTTGTGAAAAATGAAACGGTTAATGGAATCATAGGAAACACACAAGGAGTAAGTAGTGCAATCAGCCCTCCCAAAAAACCCAGTCCAAAAATAACCCATAATCCCGATTTACCGGTGGAAGTCTTTCCATTGTCAAAGGACAAAGCTTCTTTGTTTTTTAGATTTAACATCAAAGCGGCACTCAAGGCCAAACTTCTGTCATCAATAGTACTTTCTACTGTAGATATCGTTTTTCCCGTTAATGAAATTGTAAAAACTTCATCCTTTGGAATACAAACTTCCTTACAAACCTGATAAAACAAATTAACGCTTACAACATCAATATCCGGATTTAAGAGCTTTATGTGTTGGGTAAAAATGGCTTTTTTCTTAAAAAAGGTTTCGTCTACTTCAAAAATATCACTGTATTCCGTGATAGTTTCGCTTTCGAGCGTTTCTCCTATCAATTCGTAATCAACGGCTGCTTTTTCGAACGTAAATTCGCTTGGCAATGAACCTCCATCTGCAGTGTGCTGCGAATATACGTGCCATCCTTCAAAAATAGTTCCCTTAAAAATAAGCTCATACTCTGTTTCACTAATTTTTGTAACCTCATGCGACCATACTACCGGATTATCATCGGATTGTGCAAAACCCGTTAAAGCAAATAGGAACAGAAAACAAGAAAGGAAAATATGTTTCATTCTTTAAAACTAAACTTTAATATGTTCTTCGTTTCTTTTGTTACTTTAAATCGGTCATCTCCTCGTTTTCCTATGACCCAAACAATTTGGTCCTGAGAACACAACAACCATTGTCGCTCTTTGTCAAGAACACTAATCTTTTCATCTTTAAAGAACTTGGAAAGCTTCTTCTTATTTTTCATTCCCAATGGATAAAAATAGTCTCCTGTTTTCCATTTCCTTACCGTTAGTGGATACTTTAACGTTTTTTTATCCACATACAGTATATCATCAGCGGTTTCTTTAAGGGCTGGCACTTCCTCTATAATCAAATGAACAGGGTAGTTTAATGCGCTTTGTTCTCTTTCTATTGTAAATTCTTTTGCGTTCTCTTGTGTCAGTTCCTGTAATAAAAGATAACCTCTATCTTTCCACAAACGATGTGTTTTGGATATAACGGACTTCCCGCTAAGGGCTGTCAACAGTCCTTCCACATCGTCCCATTCTGTAAAGCCATACGGTTTAAACAACTCATACAAATACCCCTTTAAAGGTTTAAGAACCGAAATATGAGCAATTTCTACGCGTATTATATCCTTATCCTGTTTAAAGATTTTTGTTTTCAACCTTTGAATATGGTTTTGCACTATCTCGTTGCTTTTCGACAGAAATTCTGTCGTTTTAGCATGATTAACCAAGAAGTCAGGATTCAAGTCTTTTAAAAGAGGAATGACCTTATGGCGAATGTTATTTCTGAGATATTTGGTCTCCAAATTACTACTGTCTTCCCTCCAAACAATTCCCTCCCTTTTTGCGTAGTCCAAAATAGCCTCTCGTGAGAAAGGCAGTAAGGGCCTTGCAATGGAGGCTGTTTTTTCCGGAATACCCAGCAGCCCTTGAAGCCCTGTTCCTCTGCTTAAGTTGATCAAAAAAGTTTCAAGATTATCGTCGGCATGATGTGCTGTAACCAATTTTTTTAATCCCTTTTCTTTTAATAGTTCATTAAACCAGGCATAACGTAATTCACGCGCCGCTACCTGAATAGACACTTTATGCCTCTTTGCATAAGCAGTTGTATCAAAACGTGTAACGAATAAAATAATATCAAGTGCTTTTGCCAAATCAATTACAAAGGCTTCATCCATATCACTTTCACTACCTCTTAATCCAAAATTACAATGAGCTATTGCAAAATTCAGCTTGCATTTATTACATAAGTGCACTAACACAACACTATCTAACCCGCCACTACACGCTACTAAAAAAGGATCCTCCCAAAGTTCAGGAAAATGAGTTTCTATATGATGTTGAAATTCTTGCTGCACCATACAAAAGTACTTAAGTTAGCCTTCTTTTTGACGGCTTATCCACTTTAAAATGTATTCTCCAAAACACTTCGCATTGCTTTTGCTTTAAGCAAACATTCTTCATATTCTCGCTCTGCAACTGCTTTAGCGGTAATTGCACTACCAACCGAGAATGAAACATATTTGGTGGCAGCATTGTATAAAATACTTCGGATAATCACATTAAAATCAAAATCACCTTCAGGTGTAAAATAGCCCACTGCTCCACTGTAAAGACCTCTTTTAAAGGATTCCAACTCCTCTATTATCTTCATGGCTGCGATTTTCGGAGCCCCCGTCATGCTTCCCATAGGAAAAGTTTCCTTCAAAATTTCTACAGGATCTCTTCCTTCCGGAATTTGTGCCGTAATTGTCGAAATCATATGATGTACTTGTTTAAACGTGTGTACTTTACAA
>JBGTEN010000267.1:0-10435 GCA_041747755.1 Arenibacter sp.
CAAAATCATTCAGTTTTTGAGGTATCTGGTTACAGAAAGGAAGGTTTCTGTATCGTACCAAAACCAATCTATTAATGCGATCAAGTTTTATTATGAAAAAGTGCTGGGTGGACAGCGGAAGTTTTATTTTATAGATAGGCCTAAAAAGGAGAAAGCGCTTCCCACGGTGTGTAGTGAAGAAGAAATCAGTGCAATCATAAAGGCCACGGAAAATCTAAAACATAAAGCCATAATTATGACCATTTATTCTGCCGGACTGAGAATTAGTGAACTGACAAGGCTGAAAATTAAAGATATAGATTCTGACAGGATGCAGATCAGGGTAGAGCAGTCAAAAGGAAAAAAAGATCGATACACGCTACTATCAAAAAAGACACTTGCCATATTGAGGCAATATTTACAAGAATACAAACCATCTGTTTGGCTCTTTGAAGGGGCAGGTAGCTCAGCGCAAAAGCCTAAGCCATACTCAGTCAGAAGTATCCAAAACATTTTAAAAGACGCTGCGGCGAAGGTTGGTTTACAAAAGAAAATTTCTGTTCATACACTGCGGCACTCATTTGCTACGCATTTGCTTGAGCACGGAACAGATTTACGTTACATACAAAGCCTTTTGGGTCACGATAGCCCTAAAACCACCCAAATTTATACCCATGTGACTACCAAGGGATTTGATCAAATAACAAGCCCACTAGATGGATTGGATATTTAGTATTTTGATCTTATGTTTACTAGCTTTTTTGAAGGTTTTACTACATTGGTAGACCTACAGATATAAGCAGAAATAAACGCCACTCAATAAAAAAAGAGTCGCTTATTGCGTTTAGCGATTCGTTGTAGCACATTTGAGAAAACCCGACAGAATGTCAAATAGATTTAAGTACTCATTAAAAATACTCGCAACAAATTGGGTGCATTTTGTAGGTTTTTATGTGACCACATATTTAAGTTTGATATTTTTTAAACTAATTGGACTTGAAGGTTCTGAAAATGAAGATTGGACGGTAGTTCTGTTTTTAAGTCTTTTAACAATTCCACTTTTGTTTTTCGTTTATGGACTAAGGATTATTGGTGGTTTTCTTGCTGCCATTATTATTCTTGACATAGTAGGGTTTAACCTTAAACCTGAAAGAATTAGACTGATTTTATTCATCGAATGGCTATTAATAATACCACCTTTTATCAATTGGGCATTTGAGTATGAATATTGGCTTTGGATAACATTAAGTATTTCATTCTTTATAACACAGTTATACAGAGAAAAGAAAATTGCCAAAATAATTAACCGCAATCTTGCCACAAGTGCACACGCAAATGAATAATAAGCTAAAAATAGCGACAGGACTTCTTTCACTTGGACTTTTAGCAACTTTAATTTACAAGTTGACTGAAATCCCAGGCGGAATGATTTTATCAGGTCTATTTCTTGGTGGAATGGTAATCGCTTTGATTTTGGTTGGCGGACTTATCTTGACTTGGTTGACAAAATTGATTTCAAAGCGACTTCCATTTTGGATTATTTATTTTACCATAACAGCCATAGCTTTTGCTGTTTTCCATTACCAACTCTACTCACCGACCTTGAAAATTGTCGTTCCAGAGAATTACACAGGACAAGTCAGTCTGATAAAATCCAATGTGACAGAAAACATTTTGACAGTTGACTCAAACGGAATTGGGTATTTAAATGAATGGACATTTAACAAATTATATTCCAAACCAATAGTCGTAGATGAAAACGGAAAAGACTTAACCAACCAATGTGTGGGATTCAATCCATCGACTTTTTTTGGACTTGGAACTTCAGCCAGTTCTGAAAAAAAAGGAGAAATTAAGTCGCTATCATTTGAAATTGTACCAAAAGACAAAATTGGCGATAAACAATATTATCATACCGACTTGACAAAATTGGTGGATAAAGAGAAATTAGAATGAAAGAAAACGTGCTACAACATTGTATAAGCGTAATGCGGGTGGAACTGCTTAAAATGAGCATTTTTGCTACTAATAGACTTTGCGGTAAGCAGACAGGGAATCGTTCTGAAATCCCGCACTACGCTTATACTTAACGTTAGCGGGCATTGAAAACCTACTCTCCCAATACAACCAACTATAAGTAAAAACAATGACCTAAAAATTTAAGACATAATATGCAGAAAAATATTATCTTTGCAATCAAGATAATTAATGATCAAGATATATGTCAGACAAAGACAAACAAATTTACGAACTCAGAAAGTTGAGCCAGAAATATGCCTATACATCAATTCAAATGCACGAAACCATTGGCAGGAAAGCAGGTTTGTCGGGAACTGACCATAAATATCTAGGCTTTATTATTCAAAAAGGACAAATGACAGCAGGTGAACTCGCTGTTTTAACAGGATTGACTACAGGTGCAGTTACCAGCTTGATAGACCGATTTGAAAAGAAAAAGTTGGTCAGACGAGAGTTGGACAAAAAAGATAGACGAAAAATCATAATCATTCCAAACACTAAAAAAATCACAAGTATTCTCGAACCGCTTTACATAGAGTTTCAAAATGATACCGAGAGACTGATGGCTTCTTTCAAATCAGAAGAATTGAAAATTTTAGAAACTTTTTTTGATAAGTATTTGAAATTAATGGAAGACACAATCAAGAATTTAGGCATAAAATGAAATGTAACAAGATTATGAGCAATTTTGAAAAGACCGTTATTTACACCGCATCAGAAAAATTAGTTTTTGACGCATTGACGAATTCCATCACTAAATGGTGGACAGAAATGTTTGAAGGTAAATCAAACGAGCAAGGAAAATCTTTTACAATTCGTTTTGGGACAAATGTTTTCAAAACAATGGTAGTGGATGAATTAGTTTCTAACAAGAAGGTTGTTTGGAATGTAACAGACTCATTAATTGACATTCCAGACTTGAAAAATAAAACGGAGTGGATTAACACAAAAATTGTTTGGGAAATTCAATTAAAAAATAACCAAACAGAATTGCACTTGACACATTTCGGCTTAACTCCACAAGTTGAATGTTATAACATTTGTCAAGATGGATGGCACAATTTCACCGACAGCTTAACCCAATTCATTAACACAGGCATAGGTAGGCCATTTAAACCTTAGTACTTCGTTTATGAAACATAGACATAACCATACTGACAATTTACTTCTTAAAGCAGGAGAAGGTAGAACCTATAATTGTGGGACAATGACCGCAGTTTTTAAGGCAGACGAAAATGAGACCGCGGAAAAATATAGTATTTCTGAGTGGTGGCTTGAACCAAACTCTGAAGGGCCAGGTGCACATCAACACGAAAATAATGACGAAATTTTCTACGGGCTTGAAGGTATTACATCAATACTTGTTGGAGACAGTTGGGTAGAAATTGGAAAAGGAACTTTTCTAAGAATCCCTGCAAAGACTGTTCATGACTTTGCTAACAGGACAAATGAAAAATGTGGAGTTCTCAACTTTTTTATACCCGGTGGTTTTGAGAGAAGTATGCCATCTATTGTAAAATGGTTTGAAGACAATAAATAATAATCAAGAGTAAAAAGTGCAAATGGACAACATAGAAAGAAAACTTGAAGTAATTGGTGCGACACCTTTCGCCCAAACATACTTTCACGGAACAAAAGCAGAATTAAAAGTGGGCGACCTAATAGCAGTTGGTTTCAACTCTAACTTTGGCCAACAGAAAAATGCAAAATATATTTTCCTTACCGCAACATTAGACGCTGCAATTTGGGGTGCTGAACTTGCATTTGGTAACGGACGAGAAAGAATTTATTTAGTGGAGCCAACAGGAGAAATCGAAAATGACCCAGACTTGACCGACAAAAAGTTTCCCGGAAACCCTACTCAATCTTTCCGCTCTAGTCAACCGTTCAGAGTTGTTGGAGAAGTGACTGTTTGGCAAGGACACCCAGCCGAACAAGTAAAGACAATGAAAGAACACCTTGAAAAATTGAAAGAACAAGGAGTTAATTCACTTAATGACGAATAATGTTGTGACTTATGGTAACAGATGAAATATTAAGAAACTTAGCCCTATCGTTTCCCGAAACGACAGAAGAACCGCATTTTGAAAAAACTTCTTTCCGTGTGAAAAAGAAAATCTTCGCCACCTATGACGAAATTAATAAAAGGGCTTGTATCAAGCTATCAGAAATTGACCAAGATGTTTTTTCTTCGGCTGACAAAACAATTATTTTTCCAGTTGACAACAAATGGGGTAATCACGGTTGGACAATAATAGAAATGGAGAAAGTGAATAAGGACTTATTTATAGACGCGTTGACAACCGCTTATTGTGAAGTTGCACCGAAAAAACTCCGAGAACAAATTAGACCGAATAATAACAAATAAAATAGAACAACGACCCGCTAACATTGTATATAAAAAATAGGCGAAACAGTAGTAAATTCAAGGCTTTTGGTTCGTATCAAACTTTGTGCATAACCGAAAATTTAGTGCTTCGAAATCGCCTACTTTTCATATACTAATCGTTATGCCACATATGTTCATGATTGTAACATTCCAACCAAAAGAACATCTTTATAGAAATAAAATATTTTAAAAAAACATATGGACATTTTACTGAAAACAACAGTAATAACGATAACAGCAATCTTATTAGTCATCTCAATCTCTTGCAAGAACAAAGCAAAGAAAGAATCAATAAACGGAATTTGGACACAACGTGGCTACGGAAGGATAATTGAGATATCCGATTCAGCCTATACTTATTACAATACAAACAAAAAATCCTGTTCGCCACTAGTTTCGGGAAAACTCAAAGAAAGATTCAAAATAGTAAAATTCAAGGGAAATGAGTTAACCCTAAATCCTGGTGGAATTGTAGATTACCATTTCAAACGTTCCGACACGTTACCTCAAATTTGCAAACAGGAAAATACAATAATAGATAAATCGCCAAAAAATAATTTTGAAATATTTTGGGATACATTTGACCAACACTATCCGTTTTTTGAAAAACGAAATATTGATTGGAACAATGTCAGGGAAAAGTACTTGCCTTTAGCAAAAAATATCGAGTCGGATAAAGAATTGTATGAACTTTTCAATAAAATCATCCAACCTTTCAACGATGGCCACATAAAATTAGATGTTCCCGATTCACTTTCCATTCAAATCGATAAAAGAGAAAGCTCTGAAATTGTTAACAAAACAAAAGGCGATGTTAAGGAGGACATTATAAAAAAATATTTAAGTGACCTACAATCATACAACAACGGTGTAATTCAATGGGGTTATATAAAGAACAGTAAAGTAGGTTACATTTTGGTATCGGATATGAACGATTTTCCTCACTATGTTACTTCATCAAATCTTTCCGAAAAAGAATACCAAGAGCAGTACAACGAAAAGTTACAATCAAGATCCCCTATTGAACAATTCAGCGATGAATTGGCTGGAGTCGACTTCGTTATGGAGAAAATACTAAATGATTTCACCAATTCTAAATCCATAATAATCGATTTAAGATTTAACGGTGGCGGTTATGAAACTGTTGCTTTAAAATTATTGAGTTATTTTGTTGATGAACCGAAACACATCCTTTCTGTAAAAGCCAAAATGGGCAATGGGTTCACAAAGGAACAAGAATACATTTTAAAACCATCTGGAAGTAATTATCTAGGCCAAGTATTTCTACTAACCAGTAAAAGGACAGCAAGTGCAGCGGAGATTTTCGCTTTAGGAGCTTTGGCATATCCCAATATAAAAAGTTATGGCTCATCAACGAACGGGATTTTCTCAGAGATTTTATGGAAAAAATTGCCTATTGGCTTGGAATTTAGTCTCTCTAACGAATTATATTCGGATTCAAAGGGCAATGAATATGAAATAGTTGGAGTTCCTGTAAATCAAGATATGGGCTATCCAAAGGACCCTGAAGGATTTTATAATAGTTTTTACAAGGATTCTAATTTTAGGGATTTAACCATTGAAAAAATATTGAATACGGAGTAAAACGTGGCATAACAATACCTATAAGTAATGCGGAGTTTGGTGTTTAATCTAAAGTAAGCGTATATTTACTATGTCCGCAAAATCTTTTCGATTTTGCTCTGGCAACAAAAATATAAATCAAAACAAAAAGCTTTTGCTACGTGCGAAGACGGAAACAAAAAGGTTTCCTTGTTCTCCGCACTACTCATAGCTTAACCGTTGGCAGTAATTCCCCCTAGACTCACGTCCTGACCCCGTAAGCTAACGGAAATGAGCAAAAATATTGCGTAAAATGAAGTAAAATTATTAAATAATAAATAACTGAATATCAAATAATTAACAAAACGTTAGTTAGAATAAGCAAGACAGACACCAAAAACAAGAAAATATGAAATCAATAAAACTAACAACATTGATGATAGTCTTTTTTTCATCAGTTGGTTATTCGCAAGACAATTTTGCATTAACAATTGAAAGAAAACTTTCATCAAACAACTGCACAATGGGCTATCTTATAGCTAACGATGAAGTTCTTTGTTATACATTAGAACTACCCTGGGCTGATAATTCTAACAATATTAGTTGCATTCCGATTGGAACATACAATGGAATTTTACGGTATGACAAAAAAGATGGTTGGAGAATTCAGCTTGACAATGTACCAAACAGAACTGGAGTTCAAATACATATGGGAAACTATACAAGCCAAATTCAAGGATGCGTTTTGGTCGGCACAAATGCTGACGTTGACAACTGTAGTGTTCAAAATAGCTCTACGGCATATTCAAAATTAAAAAACGCATTTTACGGAACTGAAACACCTAATAGCACACCCAATAAAAAAATAATTGTAACCTTTAAATAAAAATATAATGAGAAAACTACATCTAATCCTTTCGGCACTTTCATTGTTGACACAACCAGTAATGTCGCAGGTTACTTCAAACTCAAATAGATTTGAAGTTAAGAATTACATTGCTATAGACGACAATGGAAGATATAATCCTTATTATGCACACGGTTTCGCAGAAAACGTTGGTAGTGGTAGCAATCCAAGTCTATTTATAATGCCACTTCTTGAACTTAATTTAGAAAACATTATATACATTGACCTTAATGGTAACGAAACAACTAAAAATGCTAATGATGTATATTCCATTTCTATTCCTATCACAGCTAATCTGGCTTTGCCTAACGAAAGCCAAAAAGCAGCAATTGGTGCAGCACTAAACACAGGTACTACTATAAAATATTTTTCTCCACCTATTGTAAAAAACAACTTTGGGGTCATCCCAATTAATCCAAATGCTGGTGTATGGACTGGGCAAATTATTGCACAAGCAACTCAATACGAGCAAAAATATATTATCCCTCAACAACAATTAATAACATCTTACGGTATATACAAAGCGCAGATAATATCATTAGCCGAGTATGAGGTTATCGTCAAAGTGGGCAATGATGTTGTTTATGATGAACGATTCCCAGGTACACTAATTTCTATGGGGAATACTCTTGACGATATTGCAATAGATAGACCAACTGAATATGTAAAAAATAGAATCGCAAATGGAAATTTTTCTATTGTCATTAAATACAAATTTAAAGATTCAAAAGGAAGCTATATCAATGCACAAATTGATGCACAAAGAATCATTAATCAATTTCTAAGTGACGACCAAAAAAGTTCCGTTAGCCAAAGTTCAAGTGGGTGGTCTTTTTTAGGTTTTGGAAGTAGTCGCAAATCAATTAAATCAAATTTTGACCAGCAGGTAAATGAACAGTTTACAGACCAAAGAATTGCCAATACAACAATTGAAATGTACGACGCTGACGACCAAATGATTCAATTGTTTGAAAATGCTTTTTTTCCTGTAGTAAGCCAACAAAATGCAATAGAAAACCACATTGCGTCAGCAGAAAGAGCAAAACTTGATGGGAACACACAACTTATGCAATATCATTTAGATTATGCTAAGGCATTACAGACCAATAACCCAAATTTGGAAGCAGACATTGGCAAGGCAGTTGCTTCCTTGGCTCAAAAAGATTACGTGGGCTTTATAGCAAATGGCGTGAGATGGGGAGATTATAAAGCTAGTGGTAATAGTTCATTCCGAAGAACTTTAAATAGTACAGAGATGACACAAATGCTAACTAAGTGGAGTCAAACCAAAAAAATATCAGTTCAACACGCGGTTACTCAAAAGGTGGCGTTATCACAAACAGTAGATTATAGAGCCAGTATAGGACTAATTGACGGGATTCCATATCCTTCAACTAATATGTATATTACTAATGGTTATAATACAGTCGTAAAATCAATTAAAGGTGTAATACTTGGTCCAATTACTGAAGGCGGTGCTTTACACCAAAATAATATTTCCCCAGGAAGCTTAATAACAAAAATAGGCTCTCAAAGTGTATTTGATGGACAAAGCCTTACGAATGCTATAAACAATTACAAGCCGGGACAAACAACGAACATAGTATTAATTGAGCAAGTTGGATTCAATCTCTTTCAAGAAAAACTTGTACAAGTAACATTCAGAGCATATCCAAGACAAAATTAACTACTGCCAACAATGTATATAAAAAATAGGCGAAATAGTAATAAATTCAAGGCTTTTGGCTCATATCAAACTTTGTGCTTAACCGAAAGTATAGTGCTTCGTAATCGCCTACTTTTCATATACTAACCGTTGGCAAACATTATGAAAAAATGGTAAATATGAAAAAAACAATAACAACATTAATTCTACTACTGACAATTTCTGGTCAAACCTTCGCGTGTGAATGTCTCGGATATAGTTTGGCGGATTTAGACAAGGAAAGTTCTGAATGGAGTGAAATCATTTTGGTCGGCAACATTTTAAAAATAGGGGATATTTTCAAAGTAGAGGTAAATGAAGTACTAAAGGGAGAAATCCCCAGTTGCGAAATAGAAGGTTTGACAATAGGTGAAAATGAGGTATTTAATAATTGCACTTTCTATCCACTAGAAAAAGGTGAATACTTACTTTATCTAAGAACCATTAAAATTGATGGGAAAAACTATTATTACTCTTCACAATGTTTAGGTTCAAGGTTATTGAATCTGACATACGAACCAGTCTCTTTGAATGAAAAGAAATCTAAAGCACAACTAATTGAAGAAACTAAGCAATGGATTGACCAACTAAGAAGTAGAAGAAAATAACGTTTGCCAACAGTATATAAAAACAATGCTCAAAGCTGTCTCAAATCGAAACTCCGTGCTCGCTTGCTCAGCGGATTGTCCTGCGGACAATCACGCGCGCCCGCTCGCACAGTTTTTATACGGGACGTTGTGTATAATTAAATTATGGAAGGGAACATTATAAAAATTGGAGGGCTAGGATGTATATTATTTACGCTCTTCCTTTTAATTATGTCGTACAGTGGAATTGCATCAGCTATGCGGGATGAAAATGGGAATTTTAAAAAAGAATTAAATTTCAAATCCATTTGTAGCCTTCCCTTTTTTAGGACACCTCTAAATTCGATAAATAATTATTATTTAGGTCAGGTTTGATGAAGAATTTAAATTCTTCATCAAACCTGGGCATAAACTCTTTAGGCGATTTCTTGCCTAGGGATTTATGCGGATGGTTAAAGTTATAATCTTCTCGCCAGTTATCGCTTATCTTTTGAAGCTGGTATATATCATTAAAGTAATAAGCGTCCAATATATCCTCTCTGAAGAATCTATTGAAGCGTTCTATGTAACCGTTCTGCATTGGTTTTCCCGGTTGGGTATATTTAATTTCTATATAGTTTTTCGTGCACCAGTTCATAAATGTCCTAGAGGTAAACTCAGGGCCATTATCGCATCTAATATATTTAGGAATCCCTATTTCCTCTTTTAAGTTCTCCAGTGTTTCCACTACTGCCCTTGCCGGATAAGTGAGTCCCGCCTCAATGGCAATAGCTTCGCGGTTACAATCGTCCATAACATTCAATACACGTAGCTTTCTTCCATCGGCCAATGTGTCGCTCATAAAATCCATGCTCCAACATTCATTGAGTTGCGATGGGGTCTCTAAAGGTTGTTTAATGCGCTTTACCAAGCGTTTTTTATGCTTACGCCTAAGCTTGAGCTTCATATCACGATATACTCTCAACACACGTTTTCTGTTCCATTTTAGGCCTTCACGACGGATCTTGCAATAATACTCATCAAAACCTCGGGTAGGATAGGCTTCGGCCAATTCAGTCAGCTTATCCACAACCTCACTATCGTCCCTTTTGCTCTGGTAATACCACATCGACCTGCTCAACCCTACAACATCACAAGCACGAACAATCGGGATTACATATTCTTTGATGAGATACTTTGCCCGAACTCTCTTGTCGGAAGGCCTTAGAACTTTTTTGAAAGTACGTCTTTTAGCATCTTATTATCAAGACTCACATCAGCATACATTTGCTTGAGCCTAACGTTTT
>JBGTEN010000268.1:0-1623 GCA_041747755.1 Arenibacter sp.
CTGTTTTTAAGGATGATGAACTTCTTTTTGAACCGGGAACAGCATATTTCTATAACAGTTTTGACTGGGTTTTGATTTCTTTGGCTATGGAAGAGATTAGTGGAGTACCTTTTGAAACCCTTGTGCAACAATATGTTTTGGAACCTCTGGGTCTCAAAAGTACCTTCCCGGAAGAAACAGGTTTCCTACCCCCAAATACAGCAGTATTTTATTCTAAACAATTAAATGGATTTACAAAAGCGACACCGGTGAATAATTTTTATAAGTTGGCTGGTGGTGGGTACGTATCTACCTCCGAGGATATCGCACGATTTGGTCAGGCCTATTTAAACCATACTGTTTTGGATGAAAGTGTTCTGAATCAATTTCTTACATCAGAGACAATTAATAGCGTTCCTACATGTTACGGTTTGGGGTGGCAAGTAAGCCTAGATAAAAAGGGGCGACCTTTCTATGGTCATGTGGGGAATGGCGTGGGTGGTTATGCCCTATTTTATGTATACCCTGAGGAACAAATGGTATTTTCCATCTTAATGAATTGCACCAATCCCGGAATTGAAAAGGAATTGGAAGAAGTGGTAGATATTTTGATTGGTTCGAAAGCATTATAATTGAATGGTAATTACCTCTATATAATCCCAACAGCTATTTTAGGGAAGCACATTCCCCGTCAACTCTGTAAACAAACTCTCCAGATTTTTATTTTTTCTACTTAATTGTAAGGTTTTTAATTCATTATCGTGAGCAAAATCGAAAAGTACAGGTCGCATATCTACCGAGGTGTTAAAGGTAACTTCATAAACAAAACCACCTGTATTCTTGACCTTAACTACATAAGGGAGTTTTTGTAAAAGTGCTTCCTCAATCCGATAATCAAACTCTACCTCAATAATTTGTTCCCCTTCTTCCCGTAGTTCTGAGAGTTTTTTATCAGCTACCAGAACCCCATTATTTATAATCAGCACCCGATCACACACAGCCTCTACCTCTTTCATAATGTGGGTAGAGAGTAAAATGGTTTTTTCTTTCCCGATTTCACGAATGAGTTTTCGTATTTCCAACAATTGATTGGGATCCAAGCCTGTGGTAGGTTCATCCAAAATTAGCACCTCAGGATCGTGCAATAAGGCGGCTGCTAAACCCACACGTTGCCGGTACCCTTTTGAAAGCAGGCCAATTTTTTTATGCGCTTCAGGGGTCAGCCCCGTTTGATTAATAACTTCAGCAATTCTAGTTTTATCTACTTTGTATACAGAGGCATTAAACTCTAAATATTCCCTAACATACATGTCCAGATACAAAGGATTGTGTTCCGGGAGATATCCAATACTTTTTTGGACCTCTTTTTTTTGAGTCAATACATCATATTCATTTACGGAAGCCAAGCCTTCATCTGCCTTGTGATAAGTAGTCAAAATTTTCATCATGGTAGATTTTCCGGCACCATTTGGCCCCAAGAAACCAACAATCTCGCCTTTTTGCAGCGAAAAAGAAATATTATTCAGTGCCTTTTGGGAACCAAAACTTTTGGTTATGTTCTGTGCAGTAATGGACATTGCTTAAGTTTTATCAAAAATAAACATTTAGAAGTCAAACCGAAGACTAAATTATCATTAGCCAACA
>JBGTEN010000269.1:0-2230 GCA_041747755.1 Arenibacter sp.
TCTTTTAGAAAATGAAGGTCATAGCGGTTGTTGCGCCAATATAGCCCTAACCAAAACTGGTCCAGCCCCATACGGTTCATGCCCTCATAATACGGGAAGGTCAGAAAAGGAATTTCCAACTCTTTCTCCATGGTTTTATTATTGGTGTCCAATTGGGTGTTCAACAAAGAGAAAAGCGCATCTACATCCGCAATATCTTCATAAATGGCCTCAATGGCTTTGGCAAAAGTGACCATATCCCAACTGTAAATTAGAACGGGATAGTAGGCGGCGTTCTTCCAATGGGGTAATTTAATATGCAAATACCAGTAATCTTCACTTTCCGAAGCGATAAAATTAAGGTTGCCACTAAAAATGGGCACCAAACGCTGCTTGGGATCGGTGATGTTTATTTTTAATTTGGGGAGGTAATCAAACCCTTCCAACAAATAGAGATAGGTAGAGCCTTTGAGCCAATAGGTCATATCAAAAATATCAGCAGAGACATACGAACATACTATGTTTTGATAGCTTCTATCGGCAATAATATCGGTATTGAACTTGGAAATTTTCTCCAATTGTTCCTCTTTGGCATTTTGTAAGGGAAACAAAAGATCTTGACGCGATCCAAAAAACACCGAGGTGAGTCCGGCCGCTTCCAGCATGGCAATACTGTCTTTTAATTCCCCCGGAGAAGTGACGCCTCCTTTAAAAAGTATGCGGTGTAGGTTATCGTTCATACCTCCTTAATTTAATGGGCAACCGCTTGCAGCTGCTTGTTTAGAATATCTTTTATTTCCGGTTTACAACTACCACAACCTAGGCCGGCACCCGTTTCTGAGCACAGTTTTGTGAATTCGGTACATCCGTTATGGATGACATCAATCAGGTTTCCTTCCCCAACCTGACTGCAGGAACAAACCAATTTTCCTTTTAAGGGGACGGAGTTGGTGTTCCCCCGCAACAGTTCGTTTCTTTTTTCCGAAAGCTCTATTTCTTCTTCTATAAGGCGTTTGAATTCTGCAAATTCGTTCTTATCTCCCATAAGGATGGCCCCCAAAAGGGTATCATCCTTTACAATACATTTTTTATAGTAGCGTTTGCTCACATCCATAAAAATAATCTCTTCATAACTGCTGTCGTCTGCCGGGGCATTTACCATACCCAAACTGCACAGATCCAAATGCTCAAACTTTAGGATATTCATTAAAACTGAACCATTGTACATACTGCTGAAATCGCCCAAAATATATTTGGCTGCGATATCGGCCTGTTGCTCCGCTGCGGACGTAATCCCGAAAAGGGAATTTTTAAATTCTGCAATTTCGCCCAAAGCAAAGATGGACGGATCACTGGTTTGGAGATATTCATTGACCAAAACGCCCCTTCCGGTTTTAATATCGGAGTGTTTTGCCAGTTCTATATTGGGTCGTGTACCAATGGCGTACACGATGGCGTTACATTTTATAATTCTTCCGGTTTTAAGGGTTACAAGGAGAGAGGAAACACTTCCTTTTTCTTCAAACACAGTACTGACCTCATTGTCGAAGTAAATTTTTATGCCGCGTTCGGTAACATCTTCCGCCAACAGCCTGCTGGCAATATTATCCAATTGACGCTCCATGAGTCGGGGCGCTCTTTGAATAATACTTAGGTTAATATTCCGCTTTTTTAAAGCTGCAGCCAGCTCCAAACCCAGAAGACCACCCCCTACGATGACCACATGCTGCTCCTCAAAAGGCAGTCCGGTTTCTTTTAGGTAGGTGCGAAGATCATCGGCATCCCTACGTTCCCGCATGGTAAAGCGACCGGGCAGGTTAATTTGCGCTTCGCTGGGTACAAAAGCCCGACTCCCTGTAGCCAAAATCAAAATATCATAGGCATGTTCTGTGTTATTACTATCGATAACCTTTTTGTTTTCTTTATCGATAGAACGTATGCTGATGTCTGAGTGTAAGGTTAGATTTAGTTTTTGTAGTTCACCTTTTTTTAGCTTTTCAAGGGCTTCCCATGAGAGTTCCTCGCTTACATATTCCGGCAGCAATACTCTATTGTAAAAAGGATCTTTTTCTTTGGAGAACACATGCAGTTCATCTACCTCATTCTTTTCCCTAAACGTTTGCACAAAGCGATAGGCAGCAGCCCCAGCGCCGATGATTACAATTTTCTGTTTGGGTTTCTCATATTTTGCCACCTCTACGGCGCAATATTTAAAATCGGGTTCTTTGGAGATAGGATCTACCAGATCATT
>JBGTEN010000270.1:0-16070 GCA_041747755.1 Arenibacter sp.
CGGTAAGGAAGATATCGCCTATGAAAATTGCAAGGCAATGCTGGCCAAATTTGATGAGATGGGGATAAAATATGAATATAGCGAATATCCCGGCGGACATGCATGGCCTGTTTGGCGGCACGATTTGTTTATGTTTGCGCAGGAGCTTTTTAAGTAGCGAATGCTGTTTTTACTAAGGTAAAGGTTGTGGAGTTTTAATTATGCGAGCTAGCGGGGTTATCAGCACGGATTGCAAATCCGCGCTATCGGAAATGTATGGTTATGAATATTATTTAAAAAATTATGATCAATGATATTAGAAAAGAAAATCAGACTATAGCAATTGCTATTATGGTTTTTATTTCAATTCTAACGTCCTGTTCAGATAGAAAATTTAATGTTCACCTATTAGATTATGGAGATTGTAAAATCTTCCAAAAAGATAAAAACATATTTATCAAAGGAGATGCCATTTATACCAATTACCCAACTGGAAATTCGAAGTCGAATAAGTTTTATTACAGATTACTTAATGATATTGAGATGGACAGTTTAGAAATTTTAATTACTGACTTGAATGAAAAAAATATTAAGGAAGAATACCATAAGCACCTTGTTCAATATTGCTATATATTAGATTTATCCGTGAGCTTTGGTGAAATATCAATAGTTACTTCGATACATGATACAATAGTCCCAGAAGATATTTCAAAATTTTACAATTATTTAAATAGGTTATCTGCCAAAGATAGTTCAAGGACATTGGTAACCTTACGAAAGGATTTTTTCGATGACTTTTAATCCGATAGTGCGGATTTGCAATCCTTGCCCATGACTCTGATTGCTAATATCACAGATTTAAAGGTGAAAACGGATATTCAAATTATAAATAATAGCTTATGGACTTTAAAAAGATTAAATACTTATTCATTTTCATTTGTGTTTTGCAAATTATAGGTTTTGGAATCTGGTTCTTTGTTAAACGTCCAGTAAAGGACTATTTACTAAATACCTTGGCAATAAGTCTTTTTATACTTGGATTTAATCTTTTAGTCGGACTAGTGTTTTATATACTAAAGAAAAGGGAAATCTCCATGTTATTTTTCGGAAATTCAATACTGAGCCCTTTGATTTTTGTTGCATGGTGGATTATATGGTTTTTATATTACCAGCCCTAAGTCCTCTGGTGCGAGCATTTTGCTTGGTCCCTAGAATTAAGATTTGTACCCGATAGCGCGCAAATGTTTACCGGAGGACTATTATTTTAGTTCAGCAAGAAACTATTCGGATTTAGAGAACGAATTGGATGTGTTGGTTTTAAATTTGTTTTTATACTTTCCGGTTGCTGGCACGGATTGCAAATCCGAGCTATCGGGGTTATATATAAATAGATTACTCTTGCGGGCACTCGTTGCAAACGAGCGCTAGCGGGGACTTTTACAATCAACTAATTGGAAGTAAATGATAAAAAAAATAACATATTTAATACTCTTTATTACCTTGGTCAGCTGTGCACAAAAAGCAGAGGACACTATTAGGTTAATACCCGAAGGATATGAAGGAGCAGTAATAATTATCTTCAACCAAGAAGATGGCGCTCCCAAAGAATACGAGGGTGACAAGCGTGTTTATAGAATTCCTGAAAGCGGAGTTTTAAGGACGCAGTTTGAGCCGAATTACGGCATTCAAAATCATCAGTTCTTCTACGTGGACAACAATGGGGAAAGAACTGAAATCCCATTCGTCATGACTCAGAATGATGGAAAAATTGATAAAAAAGGAAGTGATAAAACCAACGCCTATCTAGAGCAGACTATTGGGAAGGTAGAAAAATACGACCCTGACACAAAAGAGCTATTACATGTAATAGAACCTGCACGAACATTCTACATAGGCAAATTGGAAAATGTGGATAAGGATTACCAAGAGCAGTTGAATTTTACATTTAAGCATCATAAAAATCAATAACGAAAAGCCCCCGCTAGCGCTCGTTTGCAACGAGTGCCGTACCAAGGAAGATTTAAAATTTGAATACTCCGATAGCACATAGTTGTAAACCTTGCTTCCTTTCTTCTATCTCCTATAAATCCAAAGGGTATTAAAGAGCCTTAAAGCAACATTAAACTATTCCGATTATAAAAAATCAATAGAGGCGAGCTTACTACTTCCAAAGATTAGGTAAAAAACGCTCATACAATAAATGCCTCCAGGTGCCCCAATCGTGTCCGCCATAGCCACCAACATAATATTCATGTTCTATGTTATGGTTTAACAGGGCTTTATGAAAAGCCGCACTTCTGGCGCCCAAATAACCTTCTGCTTCCGCAGTTCCCAGTCCTACAAACAAATAATCAATTTTCTCATTGACCTTAGGATCATTTAGAAATGTAGCAAGGGTTTGCTCACTGTCCGTATCCCCTGCACTCAATACCCCAAAAGAGGCAAACAAGTCGAGCGAATTTAACCCTACATACATGGTATGTCTTCCCCCCATGGAAAGTCCGGATAAGGCACGTCCCTTTGGGTTCGCTTGCACTTTGTATTCACTTTCCACCAAAGGAATAACATGCTTTCTCATTTCATCTTCAAATAATGGGAACGTCAGTTCCACATGCTTGGGATGATTGCGGTGCAGCATCTGATTATTGGGGATTACAATCACCATGGGTTTTGCTTTTCCCTCGGCCAATAAGTTATCCATAATAAGATTTACACGCCCATCATACATCCAGTTCGAAGGTAATTCCCCACTTCCTCCTACTAAATACAGTGTGGGATAAATTGTAGTGCCATCATATCCGGGTGGGGTGTACACATACAATTCGCGTTCACCTTTTGTCACATCCGAATGGTAAATATGACGGGTAACGGTACCATGAGGGACATTTTTTGCATCGTAATAGGCCGGGGCATTTCCATGCACCACCAATTGACTGTAAGGGGGCATTGCGGTAAACGCAGCTACAGTATTACTTGGGTCGGTTATCTGTACCCCGTCCACATTGAAAAAATACATATAGATATCGGGTCGGATTGGACCAACCGTTAAGGTCCAAATACCATCATTTCCTTTAGCAAATGGCATGAATTTCTCGGATGTTCCCAAAGCGGAAAGCAGGGCGCCACCGGTAAGATTAACTTGCTTGGCTTCTGGCGCTTTTAATCTAAAGGTTACCGTTTGATCGTCGTGGACCTCGGGTGAATTTAAAGGCGCACTAAAGGGGGTTAGATTTTCCGTATTCTTCTGAGGATTATAATCCAGATTTACATTGGCTTGCTGTGCTGATAATTGCGGCATTAACATTACGTTTGAGATGCCAAGAACTAGTAAGAAGAGATTTGTTCTTATTCTTTTGTTTGGTGTTTTTTTTAATTTTTGCATGAGGTTACTATTTTATGTTGACTTTTAAACCTTTTAAAGGCTTTGATATAGTTGATTTTAAGGTTGAAATCCTGTTCTTTCATTTTATTCACTCATATTATTCTTTATATAAGTGTTCATGAATCTTCGATTTCTTTGCTTGTCCAAAGAAAACGAAACCGAGTAACGAGGTTCACGAATACCAATTAGAACAAATAAAATTCTAATGAGTAAACAAAAGAAAAGACACTCCTTCTTAGATGTTCCCGAAAATCGGAAAGGATTTTCGGGACCGCAAACATGGCCTAAATTTTTTCCAAGGCTTCAAAAATTCTTAACGGCCATGTTCGCTACACTACAGAAGGAGGCCCGCCTGACCTCACATACCTTGACAAGCCCGGAGTATAAATTAAACTTCAGTATCCCGTCAGAATGGCAATGAATTACATCAATTTTATACACCTATAAACTTTTTATGATGGGCTCGTCCCGATGACTATCGGGATGACATTTGGGTTTTAGCCTACTTTCCGTTAAAGAATACCATCACTCCAATAACAATGATTACAATAGCAATTGAGATACTTATATCTACCCAGTTGTAACTGTTTTTGTTCTTTAATTTTTCTTCCTCTGTTATCGTCCCGAAAGTGAGATTCACCACTTTTTCTTTTGATGGCGCCGGGGTGGCCAAGCTCACTACCACAATGAAAATAATACAGAAAAGAAAGAACCAAGCACCAAAAGTTAAAAAGTTCATATCGCCTAATTGAAAAAGGAATCCATTGGGATCTAAATTTCCCTTGATAAGTTCCAAGGTAATTCTGAAAGTTGCCACAACGATACCCATAATCAAAGTAGCGAAAGCACCTTGCGAGTTGATTCTTTTATAAAAAATACCCAATAGAAAAACAGCTGTTATCGGGGGAGCAATGTACGATTGAACACTCTGCAAATACTCATACAGAACTCCGGAAATATTGGCCATAATCGGAATCCATATAATCCCGATGATCACGACGATTACTGTAGCGATTTGTCCGGTGCGGACCAATTTTTTCTCCGGGGTATTGGGTCTTAACTTTTTATAAATATCTACTGTAAATAAGGTAGAACAGGAATTAAACACCGAGGCCAGCGAACTCATTAAAGCGGCCAATAAGCCTGCAGCTACCAATCCTCTTAAACCTGAAGGAAGTAAATTACTCATTAAAACCGGAAAGGCTTCGTCCGGACTGTCCCAATGCAATTCTCCCCTCATTTTTAAGGTAAGGGCAATAATCCCCGGAATCAGAAATAGAAAAACAGGTAATAGTTTTAATAAAGCCCCAAAAATGGTACCCCGACGTCCTTCTTTTATATTCCTCGCTGTAAGTGCCCGTTGCACAATATACTGGTCTGTACACCAATACCAAATCCCTACCACTGTACTGGTAATAAATAAAGATGGCCATGGAAAATCAGGATCGGTAGCGGGGCGCCACATATTAAAATACTCCGGTTTTAAGGTTTCTGTCATGCTGGCCCAACCGCCTACTTTGTCGAGTCCCATATAGGTTAATACCGCGGCACCTAAAATTAATAATACAGCTTGTAGTGTTTCAGTATATACTACGGCACGCATTCCTCCAAGCACCGTATAGATTCCTGTTAGAATTACAGTGGCAATGGCACCTGTCCAGAAGTCAATGCCCAACAAAGCAGATACCACCACGCCACCTGCGTAAATCGTAACCGAAATTTTGGTCAGCACATAGGCTACAATAGAAAAGATGGAGAGCACCCAACGTGATCTGGCGTCAAATCGTTTTTCCAGAAACTCAGGCATGGTAAATACTCCGCTTCGGGCATAAAAGGGTAAAAATACCCAGCCCAAAATCAGAACTACCCAAGCCTGAATTTCATAAATCAGCAAGGGTAATTTGTTGCTGGCCCCTGTACCTGCCAGACCCACTACATGTTCCGATCCAATATTGGATGCAAAGATGGAAGCCCCTACGACAAACCAACCTATATTTCTGCCTGCCAAAAAATAGTCTTCTGTACTTTCCTTTTTTTTACGGATAACCCATACGGCAATGCCCAATAGGACTAAGAAATAAATGGCAATACTAATCCAGTCCAGTGTATCTAATCTTTGCATGATCTTGGTTTACTTGGTTGATAGTTTAAATGTGGTTTTGGTACTATATTTTTCTCCGGGCTCAAGTGTTACTGAAGGAAACTGACTTTGATTCGGGGAATCGGGATAGTGTTGAGTCTCCAGACACAACCCGCTTCTTTTAGCATATGTACCTCCATTCGGTGCAGGAAGGGTACCATCCAAAAAATTACCGGAATAAAATTGTATTCCCGGTTCATCGGTAAAGACTTCCAAATACCTACCGCTTCCGGGGTGATAGGCGGCAGCAACCCTTCGAAAACCTGCTTGCTGATCATTGAGTACCCAACAATGGTCGAATCCTCCTCCGAGTTGCAATTGGGTGTTTTCCTTTGTTATATCCTGACCAATGACTTTTGCTTCCCTGAAATCGAATGGAGTTCCTTCTACGGATTCAAGCACTCCGGTTGGGATTAGTCCACCGTCCACAGGTACATAGTGGTCGGCACGTATTTCCAGCTCATGGTCCAAAATGGTATTGGAAAAATCTCCTGACAAATTAAAATAGGCATGTTGCGTAAGGTTAACCACTGTTCTTTTGTCGGTGGTGGCTTCGTATAACACCTCTAAGCTATCATCGTTATTTAAAGTATAGGTGACATTCGTGGTTAATGTGCCGGGGAAACCTTCTTCCCCATGGGGGCTGACATAGGTAAGCAGCAGAGAAACGGATGTAGTTGATTCTTTTGTTTTGGCTTCCCATACTTTCTTATCAAAACCTTTTACACCTCCATGTAAATTATTGTCTCCGTCATTTTTTGCAAGTTGATAGGTTGTGTTATCCAAAGAAAACTTAGCCCCACCGATACGATTTCCATAACGTCCGATTAAGGCACCAAAAAACGGATTATCCTTTTCATAATGGGCTAAATTGTCAAATCCCAATACCACATTCTCAAAGGCGCCATTTTTGTCCGGCGTTTTTAAAGAGGTAATCCGACCACCATAGGTAATAATATCTACCTGTAACCCACTGCTATTTTTAAGAGTGTACTGTTCTACTTTTTGTCCGTCAGCAGTGGTACCATAGTCTTGTTTTGTAATCGAGACTTTTTCATTGATCAACTCCATTTCCTTAGTACTTTCTTTGTTTTCCTTTTGCTCTTTGCATTGGATATTTAAAATCATAAAAGCAACCAGGAATAAAAAGTAAAAGAAAAAGCGAACTGTATTTTTCATAATATTAGATTTTTGCTACATTCTATTTTCAAAGAGGTGATAATACACTTCATTAGCATTAAGCTGATCTTTGAATTGCCTTATCGTGGTGTTTTTGTCAATTACCACTACTTCGATTCCTGCCATTTCAGCAAAATCTTCTATAAACTCAGTAGTCAATGCCTGTGTATAAACGGTGTGATGTGCCCCACCGGCCAAAATCCATGCCGTAGCTGCAATCTCCAAGTTGGGCTGTGCATCCCAAAGCACGCGGGCTACCGGTAAATTGGGCAAATCAGCCATAGGATCCACGGCTTCTACCTCATTCACAATAAATCTAAACCTGTTCCCTAGATCCACCAAAGAAACATTCAATGCTGGTCCGGCCGGGGAATTAAAGACCAAGCGCACGGGATCTTCCTTACCCCCTATTCCTAAGGGATGGACTTCACAATTCGGTTTTCCGGACGCAATACTTGGGCAAATTTCCAACATATGGGATCCCAAGACATAGGATTTTTGAGGGGTAAAGTGGTAGGTGTAATCCTCCATAAAGGAAGTACCTCCCGGTAAACCGTTGGCCATAACTTTTAATGCACGCAACATGGCGGCTGTCTTCCAATCGCCTTCTCCTCCAAAACCATAGCCATCTGCCATTAGGCGTTGGGTAGCGATTCCCGGTAATTGTTTTAGCTCCCCGAGATTTTCGAAGGTATCGGTAAAGGCTTTAAATCCACCTTCTTCCAAGAAGGATCGTAATCCCAGTTCTATTTTAGCGGCATCGATGAGGGATTGCCGTTTACTACCGGATTCTAACAATTCTTCCTTAAGATTATAATCAGACTCATAGGTACGTACCAAATCGGCTACCTGCTTCTCGGAAAGGGTATTTATTTTTTTAAGGATATCTGAAGAATCATAACCGTTTACTGAAAAACCAAAACGCAGCTGTGCCTCTACCTTATCGCCATCGGTTACGGAAACTTCGCGCATATTATCCCCGATACGTGCTACTTTTAAATTTTGAAACTCGTTCCAACCCAAAGCCACGCGGGTCCAATTTCCTATTTTTTCCTGAACTCTTTCCTCTTTCCAATGGCCCACAATGATTTTGCGCTTCTTACGCATCCGGGTCATCATATGGCCAAACTCCCTGTCTCCATGAGCGGATTGGTTTAGGTTCATGAAGTCCATATTGATGCTGTCCCAGGGAATTTCCGCATTGAATTGGGTATGCAAATGGCACAAAGGTTTGGTTAGCAAACTCAATCCTTTTATCCACATTTTTGCTGGAGAAAAGGTATGCATCCAGGTAATTATCCCAATACACTGGTTATTTGAACTGGCTTGCTGACATAATTCCGCTATTTCAGTGGGTGTTTTAACCGTTGGTTTATATATTAATTTTACCGGAATATGATTTGAAGCATTTAATCCTTGGACAATTTCCTGAGAATTTAGTGCTACCTGTTGTAAGGTTTCGGGGCCATATAAATGTTGACTTCCCGTAATAAACCATATCTCTTTCTCCGCTATTTCTGCAATCATAAAAATCTTAACTTAATGGTTATTGTCCGTAATAGGCATCTTTACCGTGCTTACGTTCGTAGTGTTTTTTTATTAATGAATCCTTTAATTTGGGGGCTTCCGGATTTATTTGCAAGGTTAGGTATGCCATTTGGGCAATGGTTTCCAGCACTTTACTGTTATACACCGCTTTGGCTGCTGTTTTACCCCATGCAAATGGACCGTGATTGCCCAATAATACCATTTCCACCTCTTCGGATGAAATACCCCGCTCCTTAAAACAATCCAAAATCTGAATGCCGGTATTGTGTTCGTAGTTCCCTTGGATAAGATCGTCTTTCATTGGTGCTGCACAGGGGATATCAGCTGTTAAATGATCCGCATGGGTCGTTCCGAAAATAGGAATATCCCGCTGCGCCTGAGCCCATGCCACAGAGTAAGTAGCATGTGTATGGGCAATGCCGCCGATATGGGCCCAGTTTTTATATAAAAAAGCATGCGTTTTGGTGTCGGACGAAGGTCTCATGGCACCTTCGATGATTGTGTTATCAAAATCCAATACCACCATATCTTCGGGCGTAAGTTTTTCATAGGGTACACCACTAGGTTTTATGGCAAAAACACCTTGAATTCTATCTACAGCACTGACATTCCCAAAAGTGTAGATGACCAAACCCAAAGCGTTAAGCTCCATATTGGCCTCATAGCATTCCTGCTTTAATTCTTTATATATGGAATTCATGAGCATCTCTTTTTAAGGTATTTTCTACAAATTCGCCCAATTGATCGTATGATTTCATCGCTTCTTTGTAGGCTTCTACTTTGTCGGATTCCGGGAAATATTCCGCTTCAAAGCCGCTTCCCATTTTTGAAGCCGCCTCGGTAACTGTGTTGTAAATCCCGGCTGCTACAGCAGCATATATCGCCGCTCCTAAGGCAGGTGCCTGATCGGAGGCTGCCACTTTAATGGGCATATTCATAACATTTGCCAAGGTTTGCATCACGTAGGGCGATTTTCTTGCCACGCCGCCAATTCCGATAACGGTATCAATCTGTATCCCCTCATCTTTAAATCGATCGGCTATTTTTTTAGAGCCAAAGCATATGGCATTAATTAAAGCCTTAAAAATATGTGGGGCTTTGCTTCCCAGCGACAAATCGGCAATAGCGCTTTTTAGATTTTGGTCCGCGTCCGGAGTACGGCGCCCATTGATCCAATCAAGAGCTATAGGAATACTTTCAGATAATGGGATGGCTTCGGCAGCTTCGGATAATCTCTTGATAAAATTAATCTCTATTTCCTCTTTTAAATTCTGTTTCTGTTGTTCAGAAAGGATTTCTGAGGTCATTACCAAATGCTCTACCGGCCAGGAAAGTACATCCTTAAACCAGGCTAACAGATCTCCAAAAGCCGATTGTCCGGCTTCCAAACCTATAAGCCCTGGAATAACCGAGCCATCGACTTGTCCGCAAATACCTTTAATGGTTTTATGGTTTACTTCCTCTTCACCCGCAACAATAATATCACAGGTTGATGTTCCCATTACCCTTACCAAAGAATGCTCCTCTATCTTGGCACCAACCGCACCGGCATGCGCGTCGAAGGTGCCCACGGCAACTACGGTATCTGTGGTAAGGCCTAATTTTATGGCCCATTCCTTGCTCAGCTTTCCCGCAATTTCATTGGAAGTATAGGTTTCCTGATAGAGACGATCTCTCAGTTCTCCCAAATATGGATCTAGTTTGCTTAAAAAGTCTTTTGGGGGTAAACCGCTCCAATCGGTATGCCACATGGCTTTGTGCCCTGCCGCACATCGGCTGCGCTTAAAGGAATTTACATCTTTTTCCGCTATAAGAAGGTAGGTCATGATATCACAATGTTCCATCCACGTGTAGGCGGCGTTCTTTACCGATTCGTCTACTCTGGAAATATGTAGAATTTTAGCCCAAAACCATTCTGAGGAGTAAATACCCCCAACGTATTTGGTATAGTTTTCACCTCCCCAATTCGCTGCAAGAACATTTATTTCATCCGCTTCTTTTATCGCCGTATGGTCTTTCCATAACACCATCATGGCATTGGGATTTTCCGTAAAGCCTTCTACCATTGCTAAGGGCACGCCCTCTTTGGTGACCGGAACCGGAGAGGACCCAGTGGTATCGATACAAATCCCTTTTATATCCTGTGGCGCGACTTTACTCTTCCGGACTGCGGACTTTATAGTGTGTTCCAGCCCTTCAATATGGTCTAACGGATGTTGTCGGAATTGGTTGGTGGAAGCGTTGCAAAACGCCCCTTCTTTCCATCGTTTATACCAATGCACTTCGGATGCCAGTTCTCTTCCATTGGCAGTGTCTATTAAAACAGCCCGGACGGAATCTGTGCCATAATCCAAGCCTATTACATAATTCTTCATTCTTTTCTCTCTCACATTTTGAAGGAGTTTAGAGCGAGTAGATTGCTTTGCATCCCTTACTCAAACCACTTCGTTCTGATACTACTCCAGTTTATTTGGTTCCTTTTATCATTACTACTGAAAAAGGAGGTAGTTCAACATCCAATTTTCCTTGTTTAAACTGATAAGACTTAAATTCAACCGGTTTAATATTTTCGGGATTTTCAAAAGTATTGTGATCCTGTAATTTTCCGGATTTTAAAATAATGCCTTCGATTTTCTTAACTTTTAATTCAGCGAGATCAATAGAAACCTTATTCGATTTTTTTGAATCGATATTGACCAAGGATATATTAACGGCATCGTTTTGATCTAAAGAAGCCGAAGCTGTAATAGCAGGAAGCGATTCCCCGTTATATGTATATTTTGGTGATTCGAAGGTTAAAGGCAATAATTTGGAATCATGATGCACATTGTACATTTTCATAATGTGATACGTGGGCGTCAGAATCATTTTCTCTTCCTTAGTCAAAATCACAGCCTGAAGTACGTTTACCGTTTGAGCCAAATTGGCCATCTTTACACGATCGGCGTGGTTGTTAAAAATGTTCAGTACCATACCGGCAATCATAGCATCGCGCATGGTGTTTTGCTGATATAAAAACCCGGGATTGGTTCCTTCCTCTACATTGTACCATCCTCCCCACTCGTCAACTATTAAATCCACCTTTTTTTCTGTGTCATATTTATCCATAATGGCCACATGCTTCTCTATGAGTTCATTCATAAGCCAAGACTCTTTCATGGTACCAAAATAATGATCTTCTGTAAAGGCAGTATCGGGTCCTTTTGCTTTCCAGTCGATTACAGAATAATGGTGTAGTGCCACACCTTGTAATAAGTTGTGGGGAATATTTTTCATTAGTACCTCTGTCCAGTTGTAATCATCATTACTTGCTCCTGAGGCAATTTTGTATAGTCCGCCTTCTACATCTGCGTCAGACATAAAGGTGGCATATAATCTGTATATGTCAGCATAATACTCCGCACGCATATTACCTCCACAACCCCATGCTTCATTGCCAATGCCCCAATATTTAACGGTCCATGGTGTATCTTTTCCATTCTCCCTTCTTAAATCGGACATAGGGCTTTTACCTTTAAAATTGGTATACTGCACCCAATCGGCCAGTTCCTGAACGGATCCACTACCCACATTTCCGGATAAATAGGGCTCCGCTCCCAAAGTTTCACACAGATTAAGAAAATCATGGGTACCGAAGCTATTATTTTCTGTAACTCCACCCCACCAGGTATTTACAATAGTGGGTCTGTTTTCTTTGGGACCTATACCGTCCTTCCAGTGGTAGGTATCTGCAAAACATCCTCCGGGCCATCTCAGGTTGGGAATTTTAAGCTCTTTAAGTGCATCAATAATATCATTTCGAACCCCTTCCGAATTTGGAATAGGGCTATTTTCGCCCACATAAAAACCTTCATAGATACATCGTCCTAAGTGCTCTGCAAAATGTCCATAAATGTGTTTACTGATTATAGTTTCTTCGGTAGGCTTTTGAATTTTAACTACAGTGGGCGATTCCTGAGAAAAAACTGAACTAATTGCTCCCAAAAAAGCAATTGAAAATAGCATTTTTATGTGTTCCATAATTAAAGTTTAAGTGATTCATTATTTTGCCTGACATTTTTGCCTAATTAGCTCACAAAACATGTCCTGTAATCCGTTGGTTCTAAATTTTAAACAAACAAACAGGTTTTTGTACCTAAATCTTTTACCATAAAGTTAAGATCATAATACATCTTCTGCGATACTCTTTATTTAAATTTTTAAAAGTGTTATTTATACACTATCAAAAGAAGTAAAATATTCCAATATTTACAAACTAATTACAACTTTATTCTATTTTTTATTCCTAAATCTATTAAAGATAGCTATACTTATTTTTCTTCAATTGAAAATAAGAGAAAAACCGTTCATAATACCCTTGTAAAAATTAGTAAATTCACGTGGAAAAATGTAGTCAAGTTATATAACTT
This sequence comes from Arenibacter sp., assembly GCA_041747755.1. Lineage (GTDB taxonomy): Bacteria > Bacteroidota > Bacteroidia > Flavobacteriales > Flavobacteriaceae > Aurantibrevibacter. Next base: position 12,638 of record JBGTEN010000270.1, read on the forward strand.
GCGTTTTAAAATTGAATTCGTGTTAAATAATTATAATTCAGAGGACAAGGTTCTCTTGGCAGTTGACTGTATCATCTTTGGTTTTGATAAAGAAGGGCTAAAAGTTCTTTTGGTAAAACGGGATTTTGAGCCGGAAAAAGGTAAATGGTCTTTAATTGGTGGTTTTCTTAAAAAAGAAGAAAATCTGGATCAGGCTGCCATACGCATCCTCCATCATTTAACAGGTCTGAACAACATTTATATGGAACAGCTCTATGCTTTCAGTAAAGTGGATAGAGATCCTGCAGAGCGAACCATATCAGTAGCTTATTATGCCCTTATTGATATTGCTTCACATAGTAGAAATTTAATACGAATGAATGCCGCCCAATGGCATAATTTAAGTAGTGCTCCAAAACTTATTTTTGATCATGACCAAATGGTTTCAAAAGCAATTGCCCGGTTAGAACGTAGAGCTGTAAGCAAACCTATTGGTTTTGAGCTTTTGCCTGAGAAGTTTACAATGAAGCAACTGCAACGGCTTTATGAGGCTATTTTAAACAAAAAACTGGATAAAAGAAACTTTATCAGTAAAGTGAATTCGCTTGACATCCTTATAAAATTAGACGAAAAGGATATGACCGTTTCCAGAAAAGGAGCTTATTTATTCAAATTTGATAAGGAGAAGTACGACTTGAAAATAGAAGATGGTTTTAATTTTAAAATTTGATTTTAATTTTTCAATTCATCTCCTTTTTTATTCAGCTAACCTTTAATTTGCATAAGCCACTCTCCAAATAATACCGCCATCATCATCGTTTACCAATAAGGAGCCATCTAGCGTAAAAGTTACCCCTACAGGCCGTCCATAGACTTCACTTTTTTCTTCATCTGCAATAAAACCCGTAAGGAAATCTTGAGGCTCACCTGGTTTTCCATTTTCGAAGGGAACAAAAACCACTTTATAGCCAGAAAATGTGGAACGATTCCAAGAGCCATGTTGTCCGACAAAAGCCCCGTTGTTAAATTCCTTTGGAAAAATAGTATTTGTGCAGAAAGCAAGACCTAAAGAGGCAGTATGACTTCCCAAAGGAACATCGGGAACAATTGCTTTATCTACCAATTCTTGATGCGGTTCGTCTTTCCAGATAGGATCTTTTATTTGCCCAAAATAGCTATATGGCCACCCGTACCATCCGCCTTTTTTAACGCTGGTCAGGTAATCGGGAACCAACTCATCGCCAAGACCGTCACGTTCGTTTACCGCTGTCCATAATTCACCACTGGCAGGGTTCCAATCCATTCCCACCGGGTTTCTAAGTCCCGAGGCATAAATTAGCTCCCCCGATCCGTCCGGATTTACTTCCAGTATATTGGCCCTTCTGTTCTCTTTTTCCATACCTTGTTCACCCACATTACTCGCAGAGCCTACAGAGATGTAAATTTTGTTTTTATCCTTATTCGTAATAATATTCCGTGTCCAATGGTTGTTATACCCGCTGGCAGAAAGTTCCACAATTTTTTCACCCTTTGCTTCTATTTTAGTGATTCCTTCGGTATACGGAAAACGATACAAACCGTCCGTATTGGCCACATAGAAATAATTGTCAATAATAAGCATACCTAAATTTTGGTTAAGATCTTCTAAAAAAACATGTCGCTCATCTACCTTTCCGTCCTGATTGGTGTCTCTTAAAAGCGTAATCCGGTTAGCACTGTTTTTCGAATCCGATTCCGCTACAAATATATCATTGTTCGGCGCCACATAAGTCCATCTGGGATGCACCAGCTTGTCGGCAAAGCGGGTAACTTTAAAACCTTCAGGAGCTGTTGGAGTGCTATTGGCAGGCCAGTCGACCAACTTGCTCCTTTTAGTTACATCTTCAGTTTCATAAGGAGCAGGTAAAGTAAGGCTACCAACTGTTGTCTCTACTGCTTTGCTCCCCTGTTGTGTGGCAGATTCCTTTTCAGCTTCCGATAGTTTCTTTTCCTTACAGCCGATGAAAGCAAGGAGTACTACAGCGGGTAATATTTTAAATTTCATACCTTTTTATTTATTGTTATTCAAAGAAAAAAATTTAGCTACAGAGCTTCAATTTTCTCCACTTTCAATACATACTTTACATGCATAGCAACTTCCTATTACAGATCAATACCGATGGTACAAGAATTCACTTTTACCAATTTTCTATTTCGGAACGGATTTCCTCAATCGACTCGTTACGGACCTCACCTATTTTCTGCAATAGACCTTGAAACCCACCACTTTCAAAATACAGGTCTTCGGTATCCAGTTCCGAATATTTCGCAAGATATTCCTCTTGTATTTGATTCCATTTATCGCCAAGATTTTTATGTTGGTTTTGATTAGAATCACCATCACTCCATGCGACATTTTCCTTACGGTTTACCTCTTCACTATTTTTATTATCCATATATGTGATTTAAATTCAGTGCAATAGTAGAGCCCATTATTACCTTATTAAGTAATTACAAAAGACACTACATTTTACTATTTTTCTATGTTATGACTTCTTTTAAGGATAGCTAATCTTTCTTGCTCATGTAGGTCTGAAGGGTTCAAGGAGTTTTTTGAAGACGAATATTCCAAGTCATTTTCATAATCTTGGTCAGCGCGTGTATTTACATGAAATTTTTGAGTACTTGCAAAGGTGTTATGATCCACGGTTTCAGAAATAACGTATTCCTTGTCTATATTAAGATCTACTAATGCAATTGGAATAATTAAATGATTTTCTCCATCATTGTCGATAAATTCACGTAAGCCAGAATCCAAAGAAGCTGTATAAGGATCATGATTGATATCGATAATCGAAGAATCGACCACTACATCAAGATAAACCACTTTTGCAAGGGTCTTATTCACCACCAGATGTTTCACCTTACCAATGGTACGCAACGCCGCATCCTTCACATCCCAACCCCGCACATCGGGGTAGTTATCTTCAATTTTATAATCTGAAAGTTCGTTGAGATAAAATAATTGTTTTTCGTTTGTCTTCATTTTCGTCCTGTTTAAATTAGTGAATAGTTAAAGTTGACCGCCTTTGGAATGTACAAACCAGTTCCGTTGTTTATATGCCCGTCTGTTCTTATAACTGGCGTGTTGTCTTAAATACTAAGGTTCCCCGTATAATAGAGGTAAAACAATACTCCCGCTATTACAATCAGTATAGCCACCACATAGGGCCAAACTACCCGCTTCTTTACTATTTTAATTTCTGCCATTTTTTTAAAGTATTTAATTTTAACTAATTTCAGATGTGCAAATTATTCATTATCAAAAGGGTAGCTTAACTACATCCATAATTAAATTACTTCAAAAGGAGCAGTATGATTTATCATACACTTTTCTAAAGTCTCTAATAGATCTAATCATTACACTGAGTAAATAAGAAATGACCTCTGAAAACACCATTCCAACACAAAATGT
>JBGTEN010000271.1:0-2764 GCA_041747755.1 Arenibacter sp.
GTAGCACATAAAAAACTCAGCAAACACCGATTTGTTCAGGGTTACCAATTTAAGGATTTGTACGGGAGTTTTATAAGTGGGTTGTAGTGTTATGAGGTGCTGGTTTATGTTTTAGATAAGCCATACCGTTTGGATTGCATTTGATCAGTATGGAATTATATTTTTATAACAATATGGGGTTCTTAATTAATTTAAATAATGAGTAAATTTCTAACGTTGATTTCAATTTTCTTTTTTGCATGTCAATTATATGGACAAAGGATCTCAGAAGATGAAATTTTGGGTAGTTGGAGTGTAAAACGAATCACCCAAAAACCGACAAACCCGGATATGGAACCCATTTTGGCCGGTTTTAGTCAGGGAACATTCAAGTTTCACAGTGTAGGCGATTTTGAATTTACTACATCCTTTGAATCTGAACTTTTTGAAGAGGTGGTTGAAATGTTACGAAATACTAAATGGAAATTTGACCATACTGAACAGCTTATTAGAATCGGTGGGGAAGAGGATGGATTTACAGTTATGGGAATTTATATTAATAAAGTAAGTGAATCTTTGCACTTTCAAATTGATGAAGGGGGTTTAAAATTTGAAATGACCCGAACGAAATAAAAATGGCATACCAAATGGTATTCAAAATAAATTCATTGAATGGTTCGACTAAATTATAACTATTGGAAAGCCATAGTTATAATTTAGTATTTGTAAACGGCTTTAAAAGCCGTTTTTTGTTTTTTATAAAACGATCTGAATTTCATTTTTATTTGTACTGGTTGGTGATAACCAATGACATCTTATGTTAACAACGTTTTATCATAATGTTTTAAAATTGTAAGGATAATGTTAATTTTATTAAAATAAACAATACTTTCGCACTTTTAAAATAGTAAAGTTGAACATATCCAGAACTATAACCTTCCTGTCATTGGTTTGGCTGAGTCTTAATACATGCATAGCACAGGATGCCATCCCTATTCCGGAGGAGTCAAAACTTAAAGACAATATAAAGTGGTATGAAACTTTTGCTATTCGGGGATATGTACAAGCGCGATACAACCGTTTGTTCGAAACAAATCCCGATTTAAAATGAGAACAATGCGACCGCTCCTGGGGCGGCAATGGCGGTTTCTTTTTAAGACGCACACGCCTCATTTTTTATGGCCAAATTTCAAAAAATGTATACTTCTATATTCAACCTGATTTTGCCAGCTCGGCGAGCAGTACAGGCTTACATTTTGGACAACTTAGGGATGCGTATTTCAATGTAGGTTTTGATAAAGACAATGAATACCGTGCGCGTATCGGACAGAGTAAAGTGCCCTTTGGATTTGAAAATATGCAGTCTAGTCAAAACAGATTGCCACTCGACCGTAATGATGGTCTCAACAGTGCCGTGTCCAATAGGTGTTTTCTTTTATTATGCCCCTAAAGAAATTCGTAAAAAATATAGCCATTTTGTCAACGGAAACTTAAAAGGTTCGGGCGACTATGGTGTTTTTGGTTTGGGAGTATACAATGGACAAACTGCAAACAGACCCGAAATGAACAATTCCCTTCATATAGTGGCCAGAGCAAGTTACCCCTTCAGCATAGGCAATCAGGTGATAGAACCGGGCATTCAAGGGTATACCGGAAAATATGTCCTTTATGATTCACAAATAAGCCCGGGAGTGGGCACAAGCGTTGATAATAATTACCTGGACCAACGGGTGGCGGCTTCATTTATCTTGTACCCGCAACCTTTTGGAATTCAGGCAGAATATAACATAGGAAAAGGTCCTGAATTCGATAAAGAAACGCAGACCATTACAGAAAAAAACCTGTATGGAGGCTATGCTACACTAACATATAAGTGGGAATACAAAAATCATGTATTCTTCCCTTTTACCAGACTACAACAGTATAGAGGTGGAAAAAAACACGAACTTGATGCCAGAAGCTATGATGTTAAAGAGATGGAATTGGGTATTGAATGGCAACCCAACAAAAACTTTGAACTTGTATTGATGTATACCATCTCAGACCGTAGGTTCGAGGATTTCCTCTTACAGGACAACAGACAAGCAGGAAATTTACTTCGTATACAAGCTCAGGTAAATTTCTAATTTTTTTAGAAAACTATAAGCTATTAATTATTTGAAAAAAGTTCTATCACTACTCCCAAGAATCTATGTTCTCATTAATCCGTTCAAAATCATAGCTACCCACAAGAGCTTTTCTGTACGCTATGGTAATCAGTGTCAATACTAGAAGAAGAACATGCAAGGCCACAATTAGGGTTCCGATAGGCTTAAAGGTAGAAGGAATAAGGTGACTTTCATAGTCATCATAGCTCATTAGAATAAAAAAGGTATCAAATACTTTAAATATATAAACCAGAAAAATTACATAGAGTGTATATTCCAAATTTCGCATCTGCGGGTCACCAATTTCCTTTTCTTTTATTTTAAAGCACATCACATACAGAAATACAAAATGTACACTGGTTAGTATGGGGAAAAGGTAATTGTCGAACTTAAAGAAGTAAAACTTATTGGTGTATAATCCATAAAAACTAAAGACAATCAGAAGCAGTAGCGTTATAACAGACGTTACCAGGATAGTCCTCCACGATAGCAATCGTAAGATAAAATTCATATAAGTAGGTTTTAAGGCTTTGGGAACCTTAGTTTCCATTAAAAACGCAATGCAATTTAGTTTATTTGAAAATAATCGATGAACAGTTGGGAATGTTGACAAGGAGCATAAAAGTGTGGTGAATAAG